>JBBDND010000115.1:0-5078 GCA_040877865.1 Bacteriovoracaceae bacterium
CAACTTGTCCAAACTGTAGCGAAACTGCCCCGGCATTGAATTAATAGCCGCCGCTTGACTTTTTCCTTCGATAAAAAAAAGAGGCGCTATCAAGTCCGAGACATTGATCCGAGTTTCTTCCACCAAAGCTCTCACACCCGGGCTTTTTCTTAATCTTCTAGGCCTATAAGGTTGGAACATTTAAGACGCCTTTTTCTGTAAGGGATTTAAAAGCAATGCCATACATTTGAATTTGCTTTACCATATTGGCCAGCCCGTTGGTGCGATTCATCGACAAATGCTCGGTGATTCCAATGTCTTTTAAGAAATCCGGTTTTAACTTGGTGATTTGGTCGGGTTCAAGTCCCGAATAAGCCGCCACCAAAAGACCCACAATTCCTTTAACTAAGACCGCGTCACTGTCCGCTTTAAAAAAAACCTTGCCGTCTTTAAGCTCGGGAACCAGCCAGACTTGAGATTGGCAGCCTTTGACTTGGTATTTTTCCACCTTAAACTGATCATTCAAATCAGGAAGAGCTTTTCCCATTTTAATCACTTCCCGATAGCGATCTTCCCAATCTGAGAAGCGCTCAAAGCGATCTTTGATATCTTGAATATGCTTGTATTGCGTCATGTTATGCCTTTTAGATCATGGTTTTTTAACACATTAGGCAAATATTTCCAATGAATAATTAGCCGCGAAGGTTTGCCATTTATTTCTCCGATAGGCGTTAAAGAGGAGAGAAATCATGCATGGACAAGAAAGCTCGTTTAACCTAAAGCCATTAAGCGACGAACAAATAGACCTATTAGGTCTCTCGCTTTCCGACGTTTGGATGATCCAATTTGGGCCTGACCAGGTCCTCGGTCCCTTTTCCACTCAAATGCTCCAAGAAGACAGCCAAAAAAATCCGGAACTATACGAAAAATGCATTGTTTACAACTTAGTGATTGAAGAGTGGAAAAACTTTTATAAAGAGCATGAGTTTCAAAGAAGACAGCCTAAACTGGTTCCCGCTCAAAATTTAATTAAAAACGAAAGCTTTTTGGTCTTGGAAAACGGACAAAAAACAGGGCCTTTTTCTTTTGACGAGTTAGAAGAAGCCGTGGAAGCGAAAAAAGTCTCTCTCAACCAAGAAGTTAGCGTTGACGAAGGACTTACTTGGATAAAAATTTACGAGCATCACGCTTTTGACCGAAGGTTAAGAAACACTCCAGACGAGCTGCCTTTTCCTCCGACTCAAGACTTGTTTGCTCAAGCGGATCAGCGAATTGCGGCCAAAGCCGCGCGTCTGCAAAATAAAAGAGAAGACCATTGCGCCATTTCAGGCCTGGCCTTTATCGGCAGAGGCAATGACAAAGGCCAAACTTTGCCATCTCAGGAAGTGAAAATCCCCGAAAACCAGAGCGTCTCCCCGCCGGAGCTAAACGAACAGCCCGGAAAAATTCAAAACTTCTTGGAAAAAGTTAAGTGGAAATACGTCACAGGAGCCGTTTTTGCCTTGTTAGTGATTGTTGGCGGCTTTAACGCCATTAACGGCCAATTCCATCAAGAAGCTCCCGCGCTGGGTGAAACGAAAAAATCCGACGTCAAGAGGATCAACAATGGCGATCGATCCGTTACTCCTTCCGCTTCCCCCAAAAGAAAGCCCGCCAGCGTTCAAAAATCTCGCGCAAGGGTCCAATCATCCCGTCCCGCCCGCCACGAGGCCAGAAGCCCAATACAAAACTCAAGACAAAAGCGAGCGAGAAAACCAATAAGAAATAAAGCGACAAGGATATCTCACTCTTACGAGGACTTTGAAAATTTGGATATTGAAGATCCCCGAGTGAGAGAAGAACTGGCCAGAGAGTTGGCCGGAGATTACTACGACGATGAACGAGCGGACCAGGCGCAAATGAACGGCCAAGGCCAGTATATTGACGACTACCCCGAAGAGCCGGCGCCGCGAGAAGGAGAGCCCGCGCCGCGAGAAGAAGAGCCCTATCCCCGCGATGATCTGCGCCGAGAATACGACGATCCAGAATACAATGACCGCTCTAACGAGCAATACCCGGAAGAAACGTATCCCGAGGATGTTGATTACGATTCAGAAGCCCGGGAGGTTCCCCCTTACGAGGAAGTTTCAGACTTTGAATAACGGACTTTGAATAAGCTTGAATAAAGACTTTCTATCATGGTATTTTTCTTGCCATGACTGATAAAACCATTCCAAATAAAAATTTACTTTCGCGCTTTGGCCCTCTTCCCACAAATGATTCCTACTTTATCAGTTTTGAAGGAATAGAAGGTTCAGGCAAGACAACCCAAATAAAAATTCTTCAGGAAGATCTGCTCGCCCAAGGGTACGAAGTTTCGGTGTTTAGAGAACCTGGAGGCACTCAATTTGGCGAAAAGCTGCGAGAGGCCATTCTTAATTCCACGGAAAAAGTGGCTCCCTTGGCGGAGGCCTGTCTTTTTGCCGCCTCCCGCGCCCAATTGCTGGAGACAAAGACGCTGCCGCTTTTAAAAAAGAAAGGACAAGCCGTTATTGTCGACCGTTATCTTGACAGCTCCCTCGCCTACCAAGGCCTTGCCAGAGGACTTGGCGTTGACGCCATCTTAGAGCTTCACCAACGCTTTCCCTTAAATATCACTCCTCATTTAAGTTTTTATCTCAAGATCGACTTGGAAACATCTATGGAAAGACAGCGTCAAAGAGGTGAGAAAAAAGATTATTTTGAAAAAGAAACAAAAGAGTTTTACCAAAAATTGATTGAAGGTTATGATCAGGCTAGCCAACTTTTTAAAACAAGATTTTTGGTTATTGACGCCAAAGCCTCCCCCCAAGCGGTGGCGGGCGAAATTAAAGCCGGCGTGGCAAAAATGACGGGAAATTAGGCTCCTATGGACGTTATCCAAAAGAATCTTTTAGACAAGGCCCTAAACAACAGTCTTGGACATTTTTTTATATTAAATCCGCCGGGACGAGCAAAAGGCGCGAAAAAAGAGCTGATGAAGTGGAGCGAGCTTTTGTTGCAAAGCTACTTTGCCTCTACAAGCGAAGCTAACGGCCAAAAAACAGCCTCAAAAAATTTAAAGAACAACGAAGACGTTCTGATCATTGACGAGGAACTGGTCAACAAGAAGTTTTATGACAAAAGCTTTGTTCAAAAGATTTCGCAATTTTTTTCTTATCGGCCCGTTAAAACAAACAGAAAATTTGTTATTATCGAAGATTTGGAAAAAATGTCTGTCATTCACAGCAATAAACTTCTCAAAATCTTTGAAGAGCCGCCCGTAAACGCCACAATTTTTTTGTTAAACCCCTCGCTATTAAAGGTCTTGCCAACCATCGCCTCCCGGGCCGTTTTCATCCGCGTGGCCTTAAAAGCGCAAGGTTTAAACTCTGATTTGGGACTTTGGTCAAAAAAGTTGGAAAAAAAGAATCTGCACCAATTCTGTGAATATTTTAAGAACAGGCATGAAGACGAAAAAGATTTAGCCAGGGCCGTTATGGATAAAATTGACGAAGGGACGCAAACCAGCTTGATAAAGAAAGCCGAAAGGTATTTAAAGGAACAATCTGAAGACGCCCTTTACAACCACAACAATTACGCTCGCTTGACTCTTTTAAAGGAAATTTTCACTGAGCTTGCCGAATAAATGTCGCGCCAGGACAATCTTGACTGTTCACCTCTTTGGCTAGACAATGTTTCATTTAGACAGATCAATATAACCGGAAAATAAATGAACGAAGATACAAATTCTCAAAAGCTTTCCGACGAAAGCGAAAATCCCAAAAATTCATCCGATTCATCTTCGTCGAAAGATGACGTGACCGAACGCAACTGCAAATTTGAGCCAGGACAGCCTTTGCGCTTTGTAAGGGTGCGATTTCCAGGCCATGCTCGCAGCTATCCTTTTCTGGTGGGCAGAAGAAAACTGGTTTACGGCCAGAAGGTCATGGCCATGAGCGACCGCGGCATGGCGGTGGGTTATGTAAACTCCTTTATTTACGAGCTTCCTTTCGACAAATCCATGCTTCCGCTTCTAAGCATTAACAAAGTGGCCAGTGGCGAGGACATTGAAAAAGAGCAGGAAACCTATCAAAAACAAAAATACACAGAGACTCTTTGCCAGCGCCTAATAGACAAACATAACTTGGACATGAACCTTACTCATGTGGAATTCACACAATTTGGCAAAAAGGTGGTCTTTTACTTCGTTGCCCCCGCCAGAGTGGACTTTAGAAACCTTGTAAAAGATTTGGTGGGAGAGTTAAAACTAAGAATTGAGCTACGACAAATAAGCGTGCGAGACCGTTCCGCTTCAATGGGGGCGCTTGGTCCCTGTGGAAGAGAATTGTGCTGCTCTTCCTTTCTTTCCCGTTATGGAAACGTTTCCGTAAAAATGGCAAAAAATCAAAACTTGACTTTAAACTACTCAAAATTAAACGGGGTTTGCGGTCAATTAAAATGCTGCTTGCAATATGAAGACGAAGTTTATTATCAAAAAAGAAAAAAACTTCCGGAAGAAGGCAGTTTTGCGGAAACGCTAAATGGAGAGAAAGGAAAAATTTTTCGCCTGCACTTGTTAAGCGAGCAATTTGACCTGCTGACAGAGAAGGGAAAAATTAAACGCTTCGCCCAGGGCTACTTCAAACGAAAACTAAAACCAACCGAAATCAATATGCCAAATCGCTTTGAAAATATTTCGGACGAAACTTCTATTGTTGTCGGTCTTAACGAAGCGCAGACGGAAAGCGCCAAGCAATTTGAAAACGACATGCTTAAACTAAAGGGCCAGGCCGGAAAATACGCTTCCGAAGTGTTTGAAGAGCTGACAGGCCTTGCTCAAGAAGACCAACAAATAACTCCTCAACAGTTGGAGGCTGAAAAAGAAAAAGAGCTCGTGGCTCAAGGCGAACGACCGGCGGCAAAGCAGGACTTTTTAAATCCCCAAGACTTTCTAAACACCCAAGCGGATTCCGCTGAAATGAATCAGACTGGCGAAGCTCCCGCTCAAGAGGCCGCGCATAGGCCTGATGCCAATAAACCTAATGAAGAGCCAGGTCGCGAGCGCCCATCCTCGCGAGGCTCTTCTAGAGGACCCAGAC
>JBBDND010000116.1:0-2389 GCA_040877865.1 Bacteriovoracaceae bacterium
CCAGACCAATTGCTTTTTAAAGTTGAGCTCGACATTTTCTTTTTGGCAAAACCATTGAAAGCGCTTGTCCACTTCGACTTCAAAAACTTTGAATTTGTCGGCATTGATGACGCTTCTTAAATAATCCGCCGTAAGAAGGGAAACTTCATGCTCCTGGCCGCCTCCCCCTTTAAGCAAGAGAAGGTTTTTCATTGAATCTCTCTAAGCTTTTGAGGAAAGCGCTCCTCGTTTAGCGCCCTAAACTTTGCCAACGCCTCGTTCAGGGAGAGAACTTCTGTGTCCTTGGAGCCATAAGCTCTTAAGGCCAACGAGTTGTTTTCTATCTCCTTGTCGCCAATGACCACCATGAAGGGAACTTTTGCTTTTTGAAGAGTTCGAGTTTTTTTGCCCATAGTCTCATTGGAATCGTCCACCCTGGCCCTTAGCCCTTCTTGGGTCAGTTTCAAGGCCAACTCTTTGCAATAGTCGCCGTGAATATCGTTATTGACCGGCACAAAGACTATCTGTTCCGGCGCCAACCAGAAAGGGAAGGCTCCGGCCACGTGTTCCAGATAGACGCCAAAAAATCTTTCCAAGGAACCCAAAAGGGCCCGGTGAATCACCACGGGTCTTTCGTCTTCGCCTTTGGCGTTGGTAAATTTTAATTCAAAACGCTCTGGCAATTGAAAATCCAGTTGAACAGTTCCAAGTTGATAGTATCTTCCAATGGCGTCTGAAATTTGCACGTCGATTTTTGGCCCGTAGAAGGCTCCGTCTCCTTCATTGATATCATAATCATAGCCAGAAGCTTCCAAGGCGGACTTTAGAGCGTCCTCGGCCTGGTCCCAGACGGCGTCGTCGCCGACTTTTTTCTCAGGCCTGGTTGAAAGAGCGATTTTAATGTCGGTAAAACCAAAATGGTCATAGCAGACATGAAACATTTCTAGCAAGCTTGAGACTTCCTTCTGAATATGGTCCTGGGCCAGGAAGACGTGGGCGTCGTCTTGGCAAAAGGTTCTGACTCGGGTGACTCCGGCCAAGGTTCCAGACCTTTCATTTCTGTGAAGACGTCCAAAATCGGCGAAGCGCAAAGGAAGGTCGCGATAGCTGTATTTTTTATGCTTGAACATAAGCATGTGACAGGGACAGTTCATAGGTTTTATTGCCATTTCTCTGTGATCGTCCTTGGTAAAAAACATGTCGTCTTTATAATTGTCCCAGTGTCCGGAAGTTTTCCAAAGCTCCACATCCAAAACTTGCGGAGTGATGACTTCTTTATAATCGTACATTTGGTAAATTTTTCGAATAAAGGAAATCAACTCGTTGTAAACGATGGCTCCTTTGGGTTCAAAGAAGGGCGATCCCGGAGCGCTCTGATCGAAAAGAAACAGGCCAAGCTCTTTTCCCAGCTTTCTATGGTCTCTCTTTTTTGCTTCTTCCAAAAAGCGCAGATGTTCTTTTAATTTCTTTTTATCGTCAAAACAAGCCGCGTACACTCTTTGCAACATGGGCCGCTTTTCGTCTCCGCGCCAATAGGCTCCCGCTGTGTGCAAGAGTTTAAAAAACATGGGCAGTTGTCTTGTCGTCTCCACATGGGGGCCGCGACAAAGGTCGAGGAAACTTGCGCCTTGAGTGTAATAAGAGATGGTTTCTCCCTCGGGAATCTCCTTTATCAGCTCCACTTTATAGTCCTGACCGGCTTCGCTGAAGATTTCGATGGCTTTCTCTCTTGGCGCTTCAAATCGTTTCACTTCGTCGGCGCGCTTGATGATCTCCTTCATTTTATCTTCTATTTTCTTGAGATCCTCTTCTTGGATTTTTGATTCCATGTCGATGTCATAATAAAAGCCGTTTTCAATTGTGGGTCCAATGCCCAGCTTTACTTTTTCTTGCGGGTATAGCTCTTGGATTGCTTGGGCCATCAAATGGGCGGTGGAATGCCTGATTATTTCAATATCGTGTTTTGACATGGTTTTCTCAACTTATAGTTCAATTAGTTAGTTCAAATAGTTCAAAATCTTATAATGATTCAGGTAATTTAGCAGGCAATTTATGATATGAACAGCCGTCATGGGACTTTTAAGATTCAGTGGGTCGAATAAGATTTTTTAATCTCGGATATGAAAAAAATACAGGTTTCATTTTTTATAAGATTTGAACCCAGCGGTTTTTTGAAAAATAACAATTTCTTACACTAACTGCTTAATATCCTGAATAAAAAACATTTTATTTTATAACCGGTGTGTAAGAATCGAGGGAGAAATCTGATCTAAATTATGAAAATTACAGCAATAGCTGATTTTACAACTAGGGTAATGTGATGTAAGGTTTCTCGCCAATGCAAGTTAATTGTATTTATAGGGAAAATTATGGAAACACAAAATCAAGAAGAAAAAGTTTTGCGCGAAGG
>JBBDND010000116.1:2489-5072 GCA_040877865.1 Bacteriovoracaceae bacterium
GTTGCAACAACAAGGGTTGCAACAACAAGGGTTGCAACAACAAGGGTTGCAACAACAAGGGTTGCAACAAGAAGAGTTGCAAGAAAGGTCTATGGCCAAAAGCTCTCTCCTAGAAGATTCCGACCAGCGCTTTATTGAGGTGGACGAGAACTCCGAGCGGGCCATTGGTCAAGGCTATTACCGGCTGGGAAAGGTCTATTACGACAAAGCCGACTTGGAGAGCGCTGAAGATTACTTTTTAAAAGCGTTGGATAAAACAGTTTACCCTAAAGACGCTTTTGCCATGTTTAAGTGTTACGGGTTTTTAATTCGCATTTATTCTGAAAATGAAAGAGAGGAAGAAGCGGACCGCTTCATAGATTTGGCCTATGAGCTGGTTGACCGCTTTGGCCAGGATCTTGGCACTCTTAGCGCCGAATATTTTTATAATGTGGGCATGGTTTACACTTATAAAGGCGAGTTTGAAAAAGCGCTTGAAAACTTTAAGCTCGCGTATCAGAAAGCTCAAACCGAAAACGAGCCAGAGTTGATCGCCAAGTCCTTATACTCCACCGCCACCGCTTCATACCATTTAAAACGTCACAAAGAAGCCATGAACTACCTCTCCCAGCTCAACGAGTTGTTGGAGATTTTGCGCAAAGGCTATCTAAAGGGCAGCATGCACTTGCTTTATGGAAATTTGCACAAAGACATGGGCAATTTTTCGGAGTCGCTAAAACATTTTGATCTGTCCATCCAACATTTGCAACGAAAGAACTGTTGGAACCTTTACGGGTATATATTGCTCGGCAAAGGGATCACCTATAAAAAAATGGGGGAGTACAATCAGTCCCTTGTATATTTTAAGTTGGCGTTAAACACCATTAACCCTCAATATAAGCGTTTGAGAGACTTAGTGGGCGCTCAAGTCGAAGACGTTAACGACTCAAGCGTGGATCTGTACCTGGACAGGCACAATAGAGTCATTCATGAGAAAAATTTGGGAGCGATTGATTTTAAGCATCGCTTTGTTTTGCTGGAAATATTGTTTCTATTGGCAAAAAACCCCGGTTCTCATTTTAATAAAGAGGACTTGGCCCAATCCATCTGGAAAGACGAATACAATCCGCTCATTCACGATAAACTGATCTACACCAGCATTTCTCGCCTGAGAAAGCTGATTGAGCCCAAAGGCTCAAATCGCAAGTATATTTTGCGGGGAAAAGACGGTTACACCTTTAATCCGCGGGTCAGGGCAAGGTTTCACAAAGAAGATGATCCCAAAAATAAAAAAGTGATTGGGAATGTTGAAATTAGCTCGCCTGTTTAATAAACTCGGCGGATGAAAATATATCTTGCCGCGGCGATTTTGGTTTTATGCCAAGCGGCCGCCCAAACCATTTATAGCGACCTTTTTGTTTTTCGCTCCGGCAATTCCGTGTATTCTCTTAATAAGTTGCGAGATTACTCCCGCTATCTAAAAGACTTCAAGTGCTTTTATCCCGAATCGCTAACCGCTGTCAGTTTTGAAAAACTTACGGACCCTCCTCGGGATTACTTTGAACTCGACACATTTAAAAAGAGAAAAGGGAGCGAAGAGTTCCAAAAAATCACCCGACAATTTATCGGGCTGATAAAAATGGCGCGATACGCTTCGTCCCAATCGGTGAGCGTAAGCTCTAACTTGCCAAAAGCGTTTAAGCTGTCGGCAAAGAAAAATGATTGCTCTTTGCGAGGCTTTGAAAGTGAAGGCTCCAATCTCAAAGATGAGATGCGAAGTTTGGCGTTATTGGAAATCTTTCTAAGATCCCGCTTTGTTTCGGAAAACAACGAAGCTTTGAGCGAAAAACAGAGACTTTCTGTGTTAAAAAATATCCGATCTTTGGAAGAGTCGGTGAAAAAACAAATTGAACATGAACTCTTCGAAAATTGAAAGCCTGATCGCTGAGCAAGTTTTGCTCGCAAAGCTTTTTGCCAAGCCTTTTTCCAAAGCATTTGCCGAACAAACAGTCCTGCAAAAATTAAAGAACTTGGATCGCGATTGCCTTGATTATCCGTGGGAGGAAAAGCAATGGGAAAGCTTTTTTGAATCACAAATGGGCAGGTGTCTGCTCTTTCAGCTGCGCGGCGCCAATGATGAAAGCATGCAAGGTTTTGTCCTTTTTCATTTAAACCCATGGGAGCGCCAGGCCCACCTTTTAAAAATAGCTTTGAAACCAGAGCTTAGAGGCGGCGGCGGCGCCGGAATGCTTTTTGAGGCGGGAAAGAATTGGTTAAAGCGAAACAACTATTCCCAAATCTACTTGGAGGCGAGCGCGGCCAACCAAAGAGCGTTGGGATTCTATAAAAAGAACAATTTTACGCGGCTTTGCGTTAAAAAACGGTTCTATTCCGACGGCCAAGACGCCGTCGCTCTTCTTTTGACCTTATAATATATCTTGTCATGCTCATTTTAATTTGATATGAAATCAATCTGTTACAGTAAGTTTTTTAGTGGGGGTGGAAACATTTAATCCACCCCTTTTTTTTAGTTGGAGCTCTAAAAGCATGATTGGAGAAAATCCAAGCGAACTTGAAAAAAAGTTTCGAGATTTGGCTCAAGA
Organism: Bacteriovoracaceae bacterium; assembly: GCA_040877865.1. GTDB lineage: Bacteria > Bdellovibrionota > Bacteriovoracia > Bacteriovoracales > Bacteriovoracaceae > UBA845. The sequence continues at coordinate 5,072 of JBBDND010000116.1, forward strand.
T
>JBBDND010000117.1:0-5015 GCA_040877865.1 Bacteriovoracaceae bacterium
TCAAGTTCTTGTTTATAGGCGGCTTTAAGCGCGCTAAATCTTTTAGAAAGTTTTCGCTTTGTCTCTTCGCCTTGAATGGACGCGATCCCCTCTTCGCTCTCAAGGCCTTCAATCATGTTCTTGGAAAACTTTTCGGCGCCGTCTAAAAATTCTCTCAAAGAGGACAAATAGCCTCCATACATGTTTTTAAAGCCGTAAAAACGACGGTAAGAGTTCTTTATGGCCATATTGTTTATCTCTAAATAGTTCAGAGAATAAACAATATTTTTAATGTTCTTATTTTCATACCGCTCGGAGCTCGCTTTATCCTTGTCCATAAAATTAAAAGCGAGTTTTAGGCCGATGCTGGTTCCCGTAAGGCCGGCTTGGTCCAAATACTCTTGGTATTCTTTTTTGAAGCACGGATAATAATATTGCTTTTCGGCTTCAGGACAATTTTGCGTCATGTATTCATAGTCCAACACATTCCAATAATCCCAAGCGAGCTTTAAATCCCGTTTGTTTTGGAAAATAAAAAAGCCAATAATAAGCAGGGCCAAGGAGCCAAAAACAAGAAAAATGTATTTTAAATATCGGAGCATCAGTATTCTTCTATTTTTATTTTATCAAAGTACTTTTTTAAAAAAACGTCAAAGTCTTCCCGGTCAGATTTAGACAATTCCCGCTCTTGTCTAAGCGAGCTTTGCGCCAAGGCGTCAAGGGTTTGCCTCAACTCCCCCCCCAACTGTCGCCCAAGCAGCTCTTTTTTATGTTTTTGAGCCAGAGAAAATGTAGAGTCCACAAAAGAAACGTCTGGGCCTATCCCCTCTAAGACTCTGGCCGCCAAAAGCTTTTCAGGCTTGTTGATTTTTTCAAGTTGAGCCTTGAGGGAGCTTTCGTAATAGCTTTTCAATTTGGGGTGGGCGTCTAAAAGAGCTTCCATTTTTTCCAAAAGCTCCAAGGAGAAGTTTTTGACGCTTAGAGAGCTCTCTCCCCGCCGCAACCGGGCCTTGGGGTTTCGGCCCTCGTTAACCACAGTTTCGAAATTTTGCAAAATTTGATCGCATTCCGCGTCCGACACCGCGCGACTTTCTTCTATTAAACAGAAAGTCAAAAACAGCTGTAAAAACCTCATGTCTTCTTCGCTTATGCCGCAGGCCTCGAAAGGATTGAGGTCCAATAGCCTCACCTCAATATACTCCACTCCATGTTGATGAAGCGCTTGCAAGGCGCTCTCTCCCGAGCGGGCGGTTCTTTTAGGCCGCAAGGTTGAGTAAAACTCGTTGTCAATCTGCAAGAGATTGGAGTTAAGTTGGCGATATTCTCCGTCAACTTTCACGCCCAATTTCTCATAGGGAGGATACGGTCTTTTTCTGGCCTTCTCAAGGGTGCTTATATAAGTGGGCAATTGATTGTAGCAAACCGCGATTTCGTTTTGAGCGGCGCTGGTGTATCCAAGGCCCCCCATGCGCAAACTGGTGGCGAATTCCCTGCCGTAAGTGTTCTTGCCTAGTTTTTGCAAAGTGTGCTCTTTGCCCTTTAAAAAGCTTTCATCAACCGCCGGCGAAGCGCCGAAAAGATAAGAAACAAGCCAGCTATAACGTCTGAAATTGCGAATCAACTTGAAGTAAATATCGTCTGTAAACTTTCTGGGATCGACGTTCAAATTCATTTGCTTTGGCAGTTTTTCCACGAATTTTCGGCTTAAGGAAAAATTGTAGTGCATTCCCGCAATCGATTGCATGGCCTTGCCATAGCGGTGGCTAAGGCCTTCTCTATACAGTGTTTTAAGTTTTCCCGTGTTGGATTCGCCAAAATAGGCGACGGGAATGTCTTTTTCTTCCGGCAGAAGCGAAGGCATGCTGGCCGGCCAAACGCTTTCGTCTTTTTCCAAAACGTTCAAAGCGTAAGTTTGGATGTCTTTTAAAAAATTTAACAGCCCCTCATTGTCTGTAAACACGGGAGTCACAAACTCCAATAAATTTTCCGCGTAATCGGTTGTGACATAGGGATGAGAAAGCTTGTGCCCCAAAGCCGCGGGATGAGGCCGCAAAGAAATGGAGCCGTTGTCCAATACACGCAGGCCCTCTTTTTCTATTCCTTGATGAAGTTCCAAGAGATAATCGGCGTTTTCTTCCACCAGCCAAAGTAGATTTTCTTCGATGATCATTCGTTTCTTCTAACCGGCCTGATCAGAGAAACCGCCTCGGCGACATTCAGCGCGTGCGCTCTGATTTTTCTTAAGGCCACAACCATGTCGGAATAAGTCAAAGCGGACAAAGGCTCGTAATCCCCTTTTGAAACTCTTTCCAAGTGTTTGTCTCTTATATCGTCCGCCCATATGCGCAGTTCTTCGGATTTTTTAAAAATCTCGTCTGGATTGACCCTGTCCACGTTATAAATGCCTTTTGCGCAAGATTGAAAGAAGGCCCACACTTCTTCCATAAACGCGTCGTATTCTCCTATGCTGGGACCGGTCTGGGGATCGTTTTTAAAACGGGCCTTGTAATTTACAATGCGCTCTAGATAGTCGGCGATGGATTCAAACTCGTCGGCCACCTTAATAAGCGTTTGGGATTGAATGGATTGTTCCCTAGACATGGGCCTTTCCATAACCTTGACTAAAAAGAGAGTCACCTCTTTTTGAATATTGTCGGTGATTCTTTCGTAGTCGCGGGCCTTGGCAAGTTTTTTGGGATCTTTGTCTTTAAGATATTCTTTGGTGACCGTGTATTGCCGATCTAAAATCTCTTTCATTTTTTTCACTTCCGCGTCCGCTTGGATAATGGCGGTGGCGGGAAGGATATCGCTGGATTCTCCCAGCAAAACCAGCCGGGGAGTTTCCTTGGCCTCAGTGTCAGGCGTGATTTTAGTCACTAATTTTGCCAAATGGTTCAAAAACGGCAAAAACACAATAGTGGCGCCCACATTAAATATTGTGTGAGAAGCGGCGATATGTTGGGCGATATTTGGTTTAGTGCCGTCCGCGATCGCGGCGTCCGCCAGACCCGGAATTAAATTTTCAATAAAGCCCACGTACCAAGGAAAAATGGACATCATAACGCAGACCCCCAACACGTTGAAGATGGCGTGGGCGTGGGCGGCCCTCTTGGCGTTGACATTGGCGCCAACCGAGGCCAAGAGCGCGGTAATGGTGGTTCCAACATTTTCTCCCATCACCAAAGCCGCGGCGGTGGGAAACTCAATAACGCCGGAAGAGGCAAGCGCGATAGTGATGCCAAGCATGGCCGACGAAGATTGAATAATGACCGTCAATAAACAACCCGTGATCACTGAAGCGATATAACTGCCGTAATTTTGGCCGGAAAAGTAGCTAATCATATTTAAAAATTCGGCGTTATGTCTTAATGGTTTAAAAGCTCCGCTCATAAATTCAAGGCCGGTAAAAACCATCCCGGCGCCAAACATAAACCTGCCCATGCTCTGGAATTTTTCATTTTTGGCGAAAAGAGCGGGAAATATGCCAAGCCCTATCAAAAGCAGCCCGTACTTCCCGACTTTTATGGATATAATCCAGCCAGTGACTGTTGTGCCGATATTTGAGCCAAAGATGACTCCAATCGCCTGGGTCAGCTGCATTAATTGCGCATTTACAAAGCCTATGACCATAACGGTGCTTATGGTCGAGCTTTGAACGATCATGGTCACAATTACGCCCACCACCACGGCCAGAAACCTGTTGGTGGTCAAAGAATTAATGACTTTTGTGATTAATTCGCTTGCCGCCTGCTGCAAAGCGTCTGACATGGTCCGCATGCCATAAAAAAAGATGCCAAGCCCGCCTAAAAGGGTATAAATGATTTCAAATGCGCTCATAAGATCCTTAATTGCCTGACTGTTTAAAATGATTTCGATGGATCATAACTGAAAGCTGGAGGATTGTGAATTCCCCAATTATTTTTTTTAGCGCCCAAACATGATGAAGATCATGAAAAAAGCCGTTTAATTGCGCTACCTTTTCTACAGTTTCGTGACAATTTTTTAATCCCGAAAGTTTAAGATGGATTCATGCTGAACGACTTGATTTTAAATAATTTTCCTAGCGGCGGCCAGACGGATCATATTGAAGGGCAAAGGCATTTCATTATGAAAACTTGCCAAAGAACTTTGGTTTTGTCTTTTGAGCGCGACCCTTTTGCCAATAATTTCAACCCGGACAAAACCTGTTTGCGCGGGCAAAGAGCCTACGCTTATTTATTGGAAGTTATTTGCGGGCTAAAAAGCCAGCTGCTGGGAGAGAATGAAATTGTTGGACAGTTTAAGAGCGCTTACAAAGAATATGTCCGACAAGAGAAAGTTGACACTAAACTTTTGCTCATTATTGAAAAACTTTTTAAAGACGCCAAAGACATCCGCTCAAAATATCTTTTGGGCCTTTGCCAGAAAACGTACGCTTCAATCGCCCGCAAACAAATAGTGGGCGCCAGAAAAGGCGAGCGGGTTTTGATTCTCGGATCCGGCCAGCTGGCGGAAGATTTGATTAATCAATTTAAAAAGAAGGCTCAAGTTGTCATTTGCGCCAGGAACTCCGACAAAGTTGAGCGCTTGAAGAAAGAGCACGGAATTGATTCAATTGACTGGATAGATTTGAAACAAGTGGAAACGTTCTCCTTTATAGTCAACTCCATTGGTTTTGACGGCACCCTTTTTGAAAACGAGTTTTTTGACGCTTGGGAAGAGCTCCACGCCAACAGGCTTTTCATTGATCTTGGCTCCCCTTCCATTCTTGAAACAGAGTACGGCCTGGATCACGGCGTGATGCACTTGCAAGACATATTTAAATTGGGAGCCATTCACGAATCCCATAAAAAGCTTCAAATCAAGCAGGCTAAAAAGGTGATGGAGGACGTCGCGTCCAGAAGGTTTCACCTATTAAAAACGAAAGCGACAAGAAGCCAAGCGACAAAGACTAAACCGGATCCAAAGGTTCTGAAAGCTCCTTCCCAAAAGTCGAAAATGGCCTATGTCTAATGCCCCCAAATCTGCCGACGCCAAATCTGAAAGCGACGCAAAAC
>JBBDND010000118.1:0-4981 GCA_040877865.1 Bacteriovoracaceae bacterium
CGGTGTACCACTGTCCGGCCTTTAAATCGTTTATCTTTCGAACGTCTTTTCTAAATTCAACCGGCTTAAACTCGGAGCGGGGATCTTGCTTGGGAGCCTTCAAAGACTTTACAATATCCATAAAAGTCAGCTCTCCAACTTTCTTTTTAAGCTCTTGATCCCGCTCCAACTTGGCAATCATTTCCTTGTCATGAACGAGGGAGTCTAGTTGCGCCCCTTGTTCTTTTGCCCAGGTTTCCAGATAGGAGTATTGTTCGGGATGAATAAAAGTTCCGTCCAGAGCGTTGGCGCCGTTGTATATGCGCAAAAAACCCGCCGATTGTTGATATATCTTTTCGGAGAAGCGGCTTACCTCCAGCAATTGGGATCTAGACTTAAAAGTTCCCTTCTTTTCTCTTGTTTTGACTATGTTTTCCGCGATGGCGGGACCTATGCCTGAGATATAAGAAAGCAGGGGGGCGGAGGCGGTGTTTAAATCAACTCCCACAAAGTTCACGCAATCTTCAATGACAGCTCCCAGAGATTTCTTTAGCCTTACCTGGTTTACATCATGCTGGTACTGTCCAACTCCTATGGACTTGGGGTCGATCTTTACCAACTCGGCCAAGGGGTCTTGAAACCTTCTGGCGATTGAAATTGACCCTCGCACTGTCACGTCTTTGTCTGGAAACTCTTTTCGGGCGATGTCGGAGGCGGAATAAATCGAGGCTCCCGATTCGTTAATCAGAGCCGCTTTAACCTTGCCACTTTTGACCGCTTCAACGTGATCGTCCATAAATTCGAGCGTTTCCCGTCCGTTAGTGCCGTTGCCGATGGCGATATATTCGATTTTAAAAGCTTCAATCAGCTTTTCCAAAATCGTTTTTGAGCCAGTGACGTCAAATTTAGGCGCGAAAGGATAGATAACATGATCTCCTATGTACTTGCCGGTTTCGTCAATCACAACAATTTTGCAGCCAGTGCGGATACCGGGGTCGATGCCCAGCACGGCCTTTGAGCCGAGATAGGGCTGTAAAAGAAGATTTTTTAAGTTGACGCCAAACACGTCGATGGCGGCGTTGTCTGCAATTTGTTTTAATTCGCTCTTTAATTCCAAATCAAGAGAAGACGAGATGGCGTTGTCGTAGGCTTTTTTGGCAAGCTTTTGCATAAGCTCGTAATTGGGCAAAGACTCGCTGTTTGGAAACATGTGGCCTTCAACTTTTTGATAGGCGGAGTCGCTGTCTATCAAAACCTCAAGCTTTAACACTTTTAAATTCATGCCCCGGCGCATGGCGAGAAAGCGATGGGTGTTCTTCGAACTTTTGATTTTGTCCACCGATTCTTGGAACTCAAAAAAGTCTTTGAACTTTTCGGCGTCGGATATCTTGTCGGCGTCTTTTCGTTTGCTGGACTTCACAATCCCGCGGGTCCAAAAGTCTTTTCTCAAGTCTTCTTTGAGATCGGGGTCCTGGGAGAAGTTTTCCACCAGTATGTCGCTGGCTCCGTTTAAGGCCTCTTGCATGTCTTTGACTTTGCCTTCCGAGGCGTCGACAAATTGTTTTTTTAATTCTTCGACTGAGTCTTCAAAAGATTTCTTTGAAGTAAGCAGCCATTGCGCCAAAGGCTCGAGACCCTTTTCTTTTGCTATGACGCCTTTGGTTTTTCTTTTTGACTTGTAAGGGGCGTAAAGGTCTTCCAACTTGTTTAAAGTGTCCGCCGCAAGAATTTTCTTTTCCAACTCGGGAGTTAGCTTTTCTTGTTTTTTGATGGCGTCAAGAATGAATTCGCGTCTTTTCTCCATCTCAACATATTCTTCGTAAAAGTCTTTTATATTTCGAATTTCGACTTCATCCAAGTTGCCGGTGGCCTCTTTTCGGTACCTGGAAATAAAGGGGATGGTGCATTCTTGAGTGAATAGCAAATCACAGGTTGTCATGACTTTCTTGAGGTCCAAGTTGGACTTTTGAGCGGCGTAGGCCAAAGCTTTGGTATCTAATGACATAAAAATATCGCCCTTTTTTTGAATTTAAAATTAAGAAATATTACGATAATGAAAGCGCTGGCACTTGGCAATATCTATGATAATTTGAAGAAATGAACCCAAAAACATTGATAATTATTGGCAACGGGATCGCGTCTTGGCGCGTAAACGCCGAGTTGGAAAAAAAATTTGTTGACACCAAAATTATAAGAATTGGGACCGATGAATTTGCTCCTGGCTGCTCTTTTAGATCAACAGCGGTTAATTGCCTTAGAGGAACTAAAAAAAACATTTCACGACTTGGCGATCTGATTGTTGACTCCCATCTAGAATTTGAATCTTTTTATCAAGAAAACGCTCCTCATGGGGTGGACAAAACTTATGAATGGCAACTGTGGGATCAAAACGGAGAAAACAGGGACAAATGGGAAAAACGATACGGGCCTGGAGGGGAAATTGATGAAGTCGACGGAATAAAATTGAGCCATAAATTTCAGGGCTGCCAGTCCCCGGCCTATTTGATTAATCCAGAGCTCTTTTACAGGTGGCAAGTTCAACAGTTTCAAAACACAGAATATCTTAACGAATTTGTGACAGAGGTGAATAGAAAAGACAGTGGGTTCTTGGTTAAAACCCATAACGGCCTGGAAGTGTTTGGAGAAAAATTATTTATCTGCGGCGGCTACCTTTCTCACAACTTTATGGACCTAGTGGAAGACGGCTTGGCCAAGGACTACCTTCAAAGGTGCAAACCCGTTAGAGGAAGCTTTATGAGCTCTAAAGCCGCCTGGCCCGGTAAGGGCCTTAGCCTGGCAGTGGGCTCAAGTCATTTAATTTTTAGGGAAAGCGACCAGACCTTAATGATCGGATCCACCTCAGAAAACAACAGCGCTCTGCAAGTCCCCATGCAAAATGAACTGGAGATGATTTACCAAAAAATTCTTGGAGCGCTTAAAGATCCACGCATTTTGCCTCCAAGAGAGATGTGGACAATTGTCAACGGCGTTAGACATAAGGGAGTAAAAAGAGAACCCTTCTGGGGAGAGCTCTCTCCAAACTGCCACGGAGTATTTGGACTCTATAAAAACGCGTTTAGTTTCTCCTTCCTTGCGGCAAAAAAACTGGTTGAAGCTTTGTCTTGAAGCCTTCCCATTTGATTTCAAACTGTTTAAGCAGGGCCGGATACTCTTCCACTTTAAACATGGCCAGTAAACAAGCTATCATTAAAATTTCAAAGGTTGGGATAGACATCATGTATTCAATTCCCAAGTGGAAAGAGACTCCAATCACTATGACTTTCTTTCTTAATTCATCAATAAAAATAAGAGATCCCAGCGCAAGTTCTATGGCCAGGCTGGACCATGTGATCATTTTTAGGGTGATCAGATTGTCTAAAATAAATGGAACGCTGAAACGGGTGAAATCTTCCAATCTGGTGGCGTAATAAACCGCTGTCCCGTCAAACCAAAGATCTCCTTTCGCCTTAGCCCAAACTGTGGATAAATAGACAACCGCTATTTGAATTTGTACAAGCCTGTGAACCCAAGGAGCCCAATTTTCCTTTAAGCGTTCGCCTTTTCTCTTTGCGATCATGGCGTCAATTGAAAACTTGTTCCCGGCCGGAGCAAAGACCATGAGAATGGCCATTATCCTTAACAAAATATCGGCGGAGTTAAGCATGTTTATGTTTCTTTGGTTGATTGAGGTTAAGGTGATCAGCAAGACAATTGAAGAAATTCTAGTTTTGTAGCCAAACAAAAAACCCATAAGCGACGCAAAGTGCAGGCCCAAAATCAAATACAAAGAGGCGTGGGTCCCTTCAAGCAAATGAAACAAGTTGAGATGAAAGCCATTAAAATGATTTCGAAAAGTTTCCACACTCTGAAGGCCTAAGGGTCCCCAGAAATCCTGAAAATGGCTAAGGTCTTGACAAAAATTCATCAAAAGAACTGTGCCAAGGAGAATTCGAAAAAGGCAAATGCCGTCAACAGGCGCTTCTTTGAAAAAGATGTTGTTCCATGTGGATTTAATGTCGGCGATTTTCATAGGACCTCATATGTGTAGAATTTGTAAGTTTTAATTGGGGCTTCAACTTTTTCCATGTGTTTGACGAATTTACTTTCAAGCTTTGGAACGACTTTCCACTTTCTAATCAAGTGAACCCGGGCCGGAATTCTGAATGGATCTTTCTTTCCATGTTGACGAAGCGCCCACTTGGCGGTGTCGGGCCAGAGATGGCTGTTTTTGTCCATGCTGACTCCCTCGCCTTGGTATTTCCTGAATCTTTCGCCATAAATATATTTGTCCGTTAAATTTTTTGGACTTGGAAATTGGAAGGTTGCTTTCTCTCCATTTAAAAATTCAATCTCGGCCTCAATCTTCATACTGGTTCTAGTTGGGTTTGGCGCAAACATTTTCCAGCCGCGATAAACGCTAAAGTAGTCTTGAATATAAGTGGCCGGTGCGAAAAGAGCATTTAGCAAAGGAGGAGAAGTGTCTATTTGCGCCCGAATCATCATCATAAAATTTAGAACAATGAATAATGTAATTAATGTTTTTTTCATTTATTTCTCCAGAGCTGTGTTTGTTCTCTATGAACGAGCGCGATTATTAAACGAGGTTTTAAAATGAGCAATTTAAGAAAACATGAATTGAAACCTATGGGGAATTTTATAAGGAAAGTATAACTAAATAAATTTTTTTCAAATTAAAGAAATAGAGTTGGGTGGTTCTGGCCACCCAACTCTATCACGCGGGTTAACTATCTTGGTCCGTTGCCAGAACCGCCAGTTCTGCCATTGTTTCCATTGTTTCCATTGTTTCCGTTGGAACCACTGGAGCCATTAGAGCCGTTAGAGCCGTTGTTTCCGTTCTGGCCGTTGTTTCCATTGTTTCCGTTGTTTCCATTGGAACCACTAGAGCCGTTAGAGCCATTGGAGCCATTAGAGCCATTGGAGCCATTAGAGCCGTTGTTGCCATTGTTTCCATTCTGGCCATTGTTGCCATTGTTTCCGTTGT
>JBBDND010000119.1:0-4980 GCA_040877865.1 Bacteriovoracaceae bacterium
AAGGCAACGGGGAAGCGGGTGTTCCGGATGGCCCCCATCCATCATCATTTCGAGTTGAAAGGATGGCCTGAACCCAAAGTTATTGTTCGGTTTTGGATTGTCAGCGTTGTGCTTTCAATTTTAGCCATCGCGACTCTAAAGTTGAGATAATAAGGAGATTTAAATGGAAAAATATCGTGGCAAAAAAGTTTTAATCGTAGGTTTGGGAAAAACAGGTTTCGCTCTTATCAACTTGTTCAATCAGTACGAATGTCACATTAAGGTCACGGATATAAAACCCATCTTTGATTTGAACAAGCAGGTAAAACGCCTCAAGAAGATAAATCCCAATCCGGGCATGACCTTGGGAGAGCACAAAGAAGAGGACTTCTTGGAAGCCGATGTTGTGGTTTATTCCTCCTCTGTGGATCCCAACATGCCTCAATTGCAAAAAGCCAGAGAGCACGGCGCCCAAGTGTTTGGGGAATTCGCTTTCGCTTACGCCAATTGCGACAAGCCCGTTATCGCGGTTTGTGGCAGCAAGGGCAGGACAACCGTCGCCCACATGATCGGATTCGCCCTTAAGCTGGACAAAAAAAGCGTTTTTGTCGGCGGCACCAACACCGAGCCTTTCTGTAATTATTTAATGCTTCCCGACAAGGAAGAAGTTGATTATGTTGTGGTAGAAGTTTCCCCTTTTCAATTGCAAACAATGGAGGATTTCCATCCTGTCCTGGCGGTCTATCCAAACATAGAAGAAAAAGTTATCGAAGGCAGGTTTAAAACGGCGGGCGAATATATAGAAAACGCGCTTAAAGTTTTAAAGAATTTAACCCCGGAAAATTTCTTGGTCGTCAACTTTGACAATCTTTCGAGCAACTCTCTGCTTAGAAATTCTGAAGCTCAAACATTTTGGTATTCTCGAAAGTCTTTTGTGAAAATGGGCGTGATCGCTGAAATTCAAGGCACACATTTTCATGAAAAGCGAATTCACTCCAATATTCATTACCATTCCGAATTTAGAGTCAATCAAATGAGAATTGTTGGGCAAAACAATCGCGAAAACTTGTTGGCCGCCATTACCGCTTGCAAGGCGCTAAAGGTTTCGGACGCTTCAATTCAAACCAGCATAGAAAAATTTCCGGGAATTCCCCACAGAATGGAATTTGTCATCGAGAAAAACGGCGTAAAATTTTATAACGACGCCAAGTCGGAAACCATGGACGACTTAAAGGAAACGCTGTCAAATCTCAAGCCGCCCATCATTCTTATCGCCGGCGGCAGAGACACGGAACAAAATTACGAGGGATACGCCGACATTATAAATGAAAAAGTGCGTTTGATGGTTCTGGTTGGCGAATGTAAAGAGAATGTGAACCGGTTAATAGGCGACGCCACCCAAACCTTTCTGGTTGGCTCCTTTGACGAGTCGATTTTATTGGCCTATCAAAAATCTCGAACGGGAGACACCGTCATTCTTTGTCCAGGAAACGAGGCCACAGACATTTTTAGAGACTACGAAGAAAAAGGCAGTTACTTTAAAAAGCTTATTTTTCAGCTTTAATCGCTCTAAATATTGCTGTTCTGTCCCATAATCTGTTAAAATCTTTTATAGGTTTAATAATTTATGGTTGATAGGCTTAAAAAATATTTCTTGGTGGATATTTCATTGATTCTGATTATTGGGATCATCATGGTGTATTCATCCAGCTACATCTATTCCAAAGAAGTTTTAGGCTCCTCCACCCATTTTTTGTTTAAACAAGCGACTTTTATGCTGCTGGGGCTTTTAGGCGCTTTCATCGTCAGTAAAACTAAATTTTCTTTTTGGTATAAGCATATTTTTAAAATTAACTGGGCGGCAAGCGCTTTGATCGCTTTAAGTTTCACTCCTGTGGGAATAAGCGTAAAAGGCTCGCAAAGGTGGGTTTCGCTGGGAGGCTTTAATTTTCAGCCTGGCGAGTTTGCAAAATATTCGTTGCTGCTGAGCGCGATTTGTTTTTTCAATCATTTTCGACTTTACTCGGTTGAAGAGAGGCTTAAAAAAAGTTTGTCTTTTATCGTTCCTTTGGGGCTGTTAATATTTCAGCCTGATTTTGGCACTTTTGCCATTTCGGCCATCATGATTGGTTTTGCCTGCTTTTTGAGCGATTTTCCCCGCAAATATTTTTATTCTACCGTGGTGTTGGGAGCGGCAGGGCTTTTTGCAATTTTAATATCCGCTCCCTATCGTTTAAAAAGACTTTTTACTTATCTAGACCCGTGGAGCGATCCTCAAAACAGCGGTTTCCAAATTATTCAGTCTTACCTCGCGTTCGCCAACGGACATGTTTTTGGCCAAGGAATCGGAAACAGCACGGAAAAGTTGTTTTATCTTCCCGAGGCGTATAATGACTTTATCCTAAGCGTTTTGGGGGAAGAGGCGGGATTCATTGGCCTATTGACGGTGGTTTTGCTTTTTGTCGCTTTTACTTTTCTTGGATTCAAACTGGCCTTGACGGCCAGATCTAAAATCAATCAACAAGTTATCTCCTCTTTAATCTTTTGCGTGAGTCTGCAAGCGTTTTTGAATATGGGAGTTGTGCTGGGACTTTTGCCGACTAAAGGACTAAATCTGCCGTTTATTTCCTATGGCGGCTCGTCTTTGCTTGCTAATTTGCTTGCCATAGGCTTTATTTTTTCCGCGCTAAGCCCCAAGTCCCAGGTTGTTGAGCCGGTTGCGGGGGATCAAGCGCCTCCCGTGGACGAGTTTGCGCGAAGATATGCCGGCGCCTATGAATAAGTTTGTATGCATTTGCGCCGGAGGCACTGGAGGACATATCAACGCCGCCCTGAGCTTGGGCGAATACTTTCAAGCAAGAGACTTGGAGCCTTTTTTTTACACCGGAACCAGATACCTTGATTATCAATTGTTCAAACACGTGTCAGATCGAACCTTGCATCTGGAAGCAAAACCATTGCGCGGCAAAAACCTTTTGATAACGCTTAAAAACGCGCTTGTTAACGCCTTTGTTTTAATGACGGTCATTTTTAAGTTTTTGTCTCGCCGTCCGGCGGCGGTAATAGGAGCTGGTGGCTATGTTTGCGGGCCCGCCCTTTTGGCGGCAAAAACGCTCGGAATTAAAACATATATTATTGAACAAAACGCGGTGGCGGGTCTTACCAATAAGTTGCTGTCCAAAATATCCGACAAGATATTTGTTAATTTTAAAAACACCAGAGGAATCGGCCGCGACGACAAGGTTATTGTGAGTGGAAATCCCATCCGATCAAACATAAGCTACCGCCCAATCGAGCCTAAAGAGCCCTATCGCGTTTTGATATTTGGAGGCAGCTTGGGAGCTAAACAAATCAATGAAGTTATTGAAAAACTGGTGGGAAGAGAGTGGGACACGAGGCTTTCTGTCGTCCATCAAGTGGGCAAGGGAAATTTAAAAGATTTTCCGGTGAGTCCGCAAGTCAATTACACCCAAGAAGAATATTTGGATAACATGGATGAGATGTATCGTTGGGCCCATATCGTCATCTCCCGCTCGGGCGCCTCCACGGTTTCAGAGTTGAGAGAGGCTAAAAGGCCGTGTATATTAATTCCTTTTCCTTTTGCCACAGATAACCACCAGGAGCTAAACGCCCAAGAGCTAAAAAATGAAAACATGTTTTATGTGAAGATCGCCAATCAAGGTTTGGACTCTATTGAAATGGAGGCCGAAATCCGCTCTTCAGTGCGCGAAATCATTGGAAAGAATCTGTTTTACCCTTTTAAGGAATGCGCTACTCTCAACAGCTGTAAAATTATTTACGAAGAAGTGATGGGCGATGTACGGAATAAATAAAAAACTACAACTTCATTTTATCGGGATAGGCGGCATTGGCATGAGCGGCATAGCTGAAGTCTTGCTCAATTTGGGCTATAAAGTGTCTGGCTCCGATCTGGCGCGATCTTCAGTCGTCTCAAGATTGGAGGAGCTGGGCGCGAAAATCTACATCGGGCACAGGGCTGAAAACGCCCAAAAGGCCGATATCGTCATCTATTCCTCCGCCGTTGCCAAAGACAATTCAGAGTTGAAGGCCGCAAAGGATCAAAAAATCCCGACAATTAAAAGAGCTGAAATGCTGGCCGAGCTCATGCGTCTCAAGTTTGGAATCGCGGTGGCGGGATCCCATGGAAAAACCACCACGACAAGCTTCTTGGCGACAGTTCTCACCAAATTGAATTTTAAGCCAACTTACATTGTCGGCGGCGTTGTTAAAAATCTGGGCAGCAACGCGGGTCTTGGAGAAGGCGATTATCTGGTCGCCGAAGCGGACGAGTCAGACGGCTCATTTCTTTATTTAAATCCGATTATTTCCATTATAACCAACATAGACAACGACCATTTGGATTATTACCAAAGCGAAGACGCTCTTCACGCCGCGTTTATAGATTTCGCCAACAAGGTTCCGTTTTACGGCCATTTGATTTTGAACGCCCACGATTCTCATTTGGCCGCCAATGTTGGCAAGCTTAAGCGCCCCTTTGTCACCTTTGGAATCAAAGGAAAACCCCTGGCCATTAAAGATTTGGATTACGCCGCTGAAGATTTGAAAAAAGAGGGCGAGTTTTTAAGCTTTACTCTTGCTCACAAAAAAGAAAAAACCGCTTTTAAAATAAGGATGCACGGGGAGCACAACGCTCTAAACGCCATGGGAGCGATTATCGCCGCTCACAAACTCGGCGCCAGCCTCAAAGACGTGGCCGATGTTTTGGTGGAGTTCGAGGGAGTGAGCAGAAGACTGGAAACCTTGCGCGACCAGGACAACGTGTTGGTGATCGACGATTACGGACACCACCCAACCGAGATTAAAGCCACTCTCGACGCCATCGAGGAGCGCTACGGGGACTGGGAAATAAACGTGGTTTTTGAGCCGCATCGGTACTCGAGAACTCAAACATTTTGGACCGAATTTGTCGCGACACTGACCCGCAAGTTTAAGGTTTATATACTTCCCATTTATTCCGCC
>JBBDND010000120.1:0-4917 GCA_040877865.1 Bacteriovoracaceae bacterium
GTGAGACGACTGCCCGCCGAAAACCCTGTTGTTAACAACTCTTTTGGCGTATTGAACCGGGATTTTTCTGAAAGCTTTTTCTGTAAAAATAATGATCCAAAAGGCGACAATCATAACGGCAAAGACCAGCCCAAGATTGAAACCGGACAATTCCCCGTTTTGAAATAGATTTAAAGTGTCTCTTATGCCGCCGGGAATTCCAGCCGCGATACCGGCAAAGATAATAAGCGAGATGCCGTTTCCAATGCCTCTTTCGGTGATTTGTTCGCCCAGCCACATAACAAACATGGTGCCAGCCGTTAAGGAGACGACAGTCAATCCTCTAAAGCCCATTCCAGGCTCCAATACAATAGGCATGCCGCTTGGACTCTTTAAAGCCTCCAAGCCCACCGCCAATCCATACCCTTGGATCACGCACAATAAAACTGTGGCGTAACGGGTCCATTGTTGAATTTTTTTATGTCCGTCTGGCTCTTTTTGAATCTCTCCCAAAGCGGGAAACGAAACAGTTAACAAGCTAAAAATGATTGAGGAGGTGATATAGGGCATAATTCCCAGCGCCAACACTGAAAATCGCTCAAGAGCTCCGCCAGTGAAGTTGTTAAACACTCCAAAGACTGACCCCTGCATCCCTTCAAAGAAAGAACCTAAAGCCGCGGCGTCCACTCCAGGAGTAGGCACTTGAGTAGCGACTCTAAACACCCCCAAAATAAAAAGAGTGAACAACACTCTTTTTCTTAACTCTTCAAGTTTTCCTTGAGCTCCAGCCATTACTTGCTTTCCTTGGTCTCGATTTTTCCGCCAGCCTTAGAAATCAACTCTTCAGCTGTCTTGGAAAATTTATCTATTCCTTTAAAGGCAAGCGCTTTGTTGAATTCGCCTTTTCCCAAAATTTTTATTGGCAGAGATTTAAATCTGCCGGCCAAAAGACCCTTTTCAAGCAAGGTTTCTCTAGACACTTCGCCGCTTTCAAATTTTTCGGCGATGCGGCCTAAATTGAGAACAGCGTATTCCTTTTTAAAGGGAGCGTTTGAGAAGCCTCTTTTAGGAAGTCTTCTATATATCGGCATTTGCCCGCCTTCGAAGCCCAACTTGACTCCGCCGCCAGATCTGGCTTTTTGGCCTTTATGCCCTTTGCCCGCTTGAGTTCCCTGGCCCGAACCTTGGCCTCTGCCAAGTCTTTTAACATTTCTGTGCGCGCCTTTGGGGCTTTTTAAATTATTTAGAGTTAACATAATCTACCTCGAATCTAGATTTACTTTTCTTCTAATATTTCCACCATATGAAGAACTTTTTTGATCATTCCTCTTACAGCGGGAGTGTTTTCCAATGTTTTTGTTGATCCAATTTTTCTAAGTCCCAAACCTCTTACATTGGCTTTTTGTTTTTCACTGCAAGCGATAGGACTTTTTTTCAACTTGATGCTTATTGTGCTCATAACGATTCCTCTTTAAGGTAAACTATCTAGTTCTACTCATTCTTAACCCTTTAGACTCAACTCCCCTCGCTTGAGCCACTTGCTCTACCGAACGAAGCTCTCTTAGAGCTTTAAAAGTGGCTTTAACCACATTATGAGGGTTAGATCCCCTGATTGACTTGGTTAGAACGTCTTTAACGCCAGCCAGTTCCAAAATGGTTCTGCAAGCGCCGGCAGCTTTAATCCCGGTACCTTCCGCGGCAGGGTGAAATAAAATCTTTCCCGCGTCAAATTCACCAAGAATACTGTGGGGAATTGTTCCCTTTTCAATCGGGATCAAAACCATTTTCTTAGTCGCCAATTGGCTAGCTTTTCGAATGGCGTCCGGCACTTCTTTCGCTTTTCCCAAACCAAATCCGACTCTGCCTCTTTTATCTCCAACAATAACCAAAGCCGAAAAAGAAAAACGGCGTCCGCCTTTTACAACCTTGGCCACTCTATTTACAGCGACAACCCTTTCCTCAACGTCGGTTACGACTTCATTTTTCTTTTGAGCGGGTCTTGGAGCTCTCTTTGGTCTAGGCGACTTTTTTTCAGAAGGTTTGGCTTCTTTTGTTTCTGTATTGTCAGTCATTTATTTCCCCTGTTAAATCTGAATTCCATTTTCTCTAATTGATTCGGCTAAAGCGGCGATTACGCCAGTATACTTTCTTCCGTTTCTGTCAAAAACAGCAGTCTTAATATTTTGACCGGACAAAGCTTTCGCAACATCCGCGCCCACAGCTTTGGCGCCTTCAACATTCGCTCCGCCTTCAGAAGAGTTCTTGCCAAAAGTTTGAATCGACAAAAGAGTCTTGTTTGCGGTGTCGTCAATAATTTGAACAAATAAGTTTTTGTTCGTCTTAGTGGCACAGATCCTTGGCCTGTCAGTGGTTCCAGAAATCTTGTTTCTAATTGAAAGCTTTCTTCTGTAAACTTTGGCTTTTGAAGGATTTTTAATTTTTCTATATGTCTTTCTCATAACTCACCTATTTTTTAGCGCCAGCTTTCCCGGCCTTTCTAATGATTGTTTCGTCGGAGTATTTTACACCCTTGCCCTTATAAGGCTCAGGCGGTCTAAATGATCGAATTTTAGCGGCTGTATAACCAACCAGTTCTTTATTGGCGCCGGAGACTTCAATAACGTTCTTAGTCGCTTTAACTGTGACGCCCTCTGGCGCTTCAAAATCAATTGGATGGGAATAACCCAAATTCAAGGTCAGTTTATTTCCGGACACGGCGGCTTTATAACCGACTCCATTAAACTCCAAGGTTTTCGTAAAACCTTTTGTGACCCCCTCGACCATATTGGAAAGCAAGGTTCGAGTCAGTCCCCAAAGGGCTCGGCTCTTATTGGATTCTTCCACAGGTTTTACAACCAATGTTTTTTCTTCTTGAGCCACCTCAACTTCCGGGTTGTAAGTGTAGCTAAGTTGGCCATTGGGACCCTTCACCTCTACCAGGCGGTCATTAATGGTCACATTTACTTTTTCAGGTATCTCTACTGGTCTTTTCCCAATTCTAGACATGGTCAACTCCTACCAAATGTTACAGAGAACTTCTCCGCCAAGTTTCATAGCTTTCGCCTTTCTTGACGAGACAATGCCGGCGGAAGTTGAAACGATTGAAACTCCCAATCCACTCAAAACGCGAGGCATTTCTCTATATCCTTTATAAATTCTAAGCCCAGGCTTGGAAACTCTTTCAAGTCCGACCAAGGCGCCTTCTTTAATCCCGACTCTAATTTTAAGCTGGTCGTCTTTGGCCACAATCTTAAAATTTTTAATAAAGCCTTCTTCTTTTAAAACTTTACAGACATTTGCTTTCATTTTGCTAGCGGGAATGTCGACCTTTGCATGGCCGGCCCTCATTCCGTTTCTAATTCTTGTAAGCATGTCTGCCAATGGATCTGTCATCATAATTATTTTCTCCTACCAACTAGACTTTGTTACGCCGGGAATAAGACCCTGGTGAGCAAGTTCTCTAAACTTAATTCTGGAAAGCTTAAAATCGCGATAAACAGCTCTTGGCCTTCCAGTCAATTCGCATCTGTTTCGCACCCGAATTCGGCTGGTGTCTCTTGGCAATTTTTGAAGTTTCTTTTGGAAGTCCATTCTTTCTTCATCGCTTGTTTCAGGGTTGCTGATTTTTGCTCTTAACTCGGCTCTCTTAGCCTCGCCCTTGGCGGCCATCTGCTTTCTTCTGTTATTCTTTGCAATTGAGCTTGTTTTTGCCATAATTTTTCTTCCTTATTTTTCCCTAAAAGGCATTCCAAAATTCTTAAGTAAATCTCTTCCCTCTTCGTTAGAAGACGCTGTGGTTACAAAAGAAACTCCCATGCCGCGTATTTTATCGATTTTATCGTAGTTGATTTCAGGGAATATAATCTGCTCCTTGAAACCTAAAGTGTAATTTCCTTTTCCGTCAAAAGCTTTGGGGTTAAGACCTCTAAAGTCTTTAACTCTTGGAAGAGAGAACGAGATCAACCTGTCCAAAAATTCATACATTCTATCCCCTCTTAAGGTGACAGAAGCTCCCAAGGCTTGGCCTTCTCTCAATTTGAAGGAGGCGATTGAATTCTTTGCTCTTGCGACAACCGGTTTTTGTCCAGAGATTGCGGCCATATCGCTTACAATGCTGTCTACCACTTTCCCATTTGTAACCGCGTCGCGAGTTACGCTATTAAGCACAATTTTTTCCAACTTTGGAATTTGATGAACATTTTTATAATTGTACTTGTCCATCATTTTCTTTTTTACCTCTGATTTATACAGAGTTCTTAGTCTACTTGCCATGGACAACCTCTACTATTTTAACTCAGAACCGCATTTAGTCGCGATTCTGACCTTTTTCCCGTCTTTATTTTCAATTCTTACCCGCGTTGGTCCGCCCGTTTTTGGGGAAACTAAAGCGATATTGCTCACATTAAGGCCTTTTTCCAGGTCGGAAAAGCCGCCATTTGGATTTTCTTGAGTCGGCTTTAAGGCTTTCTTATAAGTATTAACGCCTTCAACAATTACTGTCTTTTTCTTGGAGTTAATTTTTTTAACTTTTCCTTTTTTGCCAGCGTCCTTACCTGTCAAAACAATTACTTCGTCATTTAATCTTAGCTTTTGCATAATTCACCTATTAATATTTAAAGAACCTCTGGAGCCAAAGAACAAATCTTTGTATAGTTTTTGTTTCTCAACTCTCTCGCCACAGGGCCAAAAATCCGAGTTCCAACAGGGTCTTGCCCCTGAGTTCCAAGAATGACAACGCTATTATTGTCAAATTGAATATAAGATCCGTCTTCTCTTCTAACCGGATACTTGGTTCTAACGATTACAGCTTTTTTCACATCGCCTTTTTTCATTTTTCCGCCGGGAAGAGCTTGTTGAACGGCAACAACAATGACATCGCCAAGCTTCGCGGACATTCTTTTTGATCCGCCCAAAACTTTTACGCACTTAACAACTCTT
>JBBDND010000121.1:0-4878 GCA_040877865.1 Bacteriovoracaceae bacterium
TGGCATCCTTTCTAGAATTTCCAACAATATCAACAGCATTGGCGTTAATATTAAGAGCGCCATCGCCAAGTCCTTGCCGGATCTCAAAGGCAGCTTCCTTTTTGAAATTGAAGTCGGAGACTATTCCGAGTTTCTAAAGGTCGTTAGCATTATTGAGGCTATGGAAGAAGTCATCTCCGTCACCCGGGCGTAATTGGCCTGCGCGTTGCAGTAATTCCTACAAACAACTTAAAAAAGCGTCTTTTTGATGAAATAATTGTCAATAGTTTAAACAGGCGCCAAGTGACTAGAGGTTTTTTATGAGAACATTGCCCATTCTATGTATGTCTTTATTCACCTTTTCGGCTAGCGCGGCGGGATTCTTGGATTTTAGAGACGAGTCGTTTAGAAAAGAGGATCTGAAAGAAAAAAAATGGATCTTCAACATGGGCGTCGATTATATGCAATACCCCACCTCCCTTCCGGCCTACGACGGAACCCACGCCAATATTAAAAACGAGGAAAATTACAATATCTTTGGAGTCAATCTAGGCGTCGGGCGAGAGTTCGCGCTTGGGGCGGGAATTTCCACCACACTTAAAACCGGCGGGTTTTACAATAAAAGCTTTGAGAGAAACGTGGGCAAAGCCTCCGAGGATATCGACATGGATCTTGCCAATATTAGAACCGACCATATGGTGTACGGGGGAGAAGCTTCAGCTTCGCTTAACTACCTGGTGGAAAACAAGGTCTTGAATTTTCAACCCTTTTTGGAGTTTGGGTTGGGAGCCGGCGTCGCCGATGTTGAAAAAGAGTACACTTTTGAAGGAATTGAAGCGGACAGAAGCGACGCTGAAAAATACAATGTCAGCGCGCAAGAAGGGTTTAACTACACAAAGACGAGTTTGGGCGTCAATTTTATTTCACAGCAAGGGGTTGTTTCATACATTAAGGCGACCCGCATGCTGATGGACGTGAATCAAAGAGAAATCGCGGGCGCCATCAACGGCGAAGCTCAAGACAGCAAAGAAGAAAATTTAGACGAGAACAAGGAAATCCTTTCTGGCAGCGTTGGCTTTGGGTTTTTGTTTTAAGGAAAAATTATGAAAAGTTTTATTGGATCGCTGGCATTGTTGACATTAGTCTCTTGTGGCAAGAACACCGAAGAGTTTCTTTACAATGAACACCACAGGGATTGGCAATTGGTTCAGGCCAGGGCCGCCAAAGACTGCAAAGAAAACTCAAAAATCTTTAAAGCCTTCAAACATAGAAGCGACTTTTCCAAATACTTTAACCAAGAAAGTTATTACAAAGTGAAAGTGGTAAAAGAAAATGGGGCAAAGTACAATGACTTCATAAAAGTTCAAATCAACGGAAAGAGCAATATGACCATTTCCTATTTTGACACGGACAGAGAGAGCGAGTCTTTAAGCGTCGAATTTACCGCTTCTCTAAACAACGCGTTGGTGGCGGCGATTTCAAACGGAGTCTGCGATCATCGCAAAACTTTCCAATACGGTCATTCCGATTTGGACAGAAGCGACTATCTAAATTTTTCCGATGTGAGAAAAGAGGGTGACGACTCAAATTATAAACAAGTAACGGATGACTTTAAAGCCGTTGTCTCTTATCCCTTGGCCTTAATTTATTGGAATAGATCGATAAAAACCTATAATAAAAGCTCTGGGAGCTCCGAAACCAATACCTATTCCATAGAAGCCTTTTCCAAAGAAAAATGCGCTTCCGACGCCAAATGCAAGCAAACTGATTGGAGATTTGGATCGGCTCAAATGATTGTGGATCCGCAGGCGCACGACAGCCAAGATCTCGATTCTGTTATCATGGAGCTTAATTAGGAACCGGCGATTCTTTATCCCAGAAAAGCAAGAACGTGGAGGTTTTTAAAAGCTTGAAAACTTCCTTGGTCAAAGTCTTGATATTTCTCCATTGGGTGTAGTCGGTTTCCACCGCTTCATAATAAAAATTGAAAATTTGTCCTCGCGAGCGCAAAGTTTCCATAATGAGATTGATTCTGAACATGTGATAGTCGCTGGAAATAATCAAAATGTTTTTTACCATGGGAAACTTTTGAGCGTAGCGCAAAGTGGCCAGGCCGTTTTCAACGGTGTTTCTGGCCAGATAATCAATTTCGATATGATGGCTTTCCTGCTCCAGATATTCTTCAACCGAAAGATTGGTGCCTTGTTTTTCCAACAGAGTTCTCAGGGTGTTTTTGACGTATACTCCAGTAATGAAGACTCTCGCCGAAGGGTATTGCTCCCCCAGCTTTAAAGCGTAATCAATGCGGCCGGCGTCTCCGGTAAACGCCACGATCATGTCCGGTGATTTTTGGTAGAAAGCTTCTTTGCTCATTTCATTCTGTTTCTGAGCGTATATGGGAAGGTAGATGGTTAGCAGGGCGCAGGCCAAACAAAAGGCGCCAAGGCTTAAAAAAATGTTGCGCGCCATTCGTTTGGATCTGGTGTATCTCGTTTCAAAAACGTATTTTTTGGAAAACATCGGCCTTTACGCTTCGCCTTTTGCGGCGATGACTTCAATTTCCACCAACGCTCCTTTGGGCAAATTGGGAACTTCCACGCAGCTTCTGGCGGGGTAGGGCTCGGAGAAATACTCGACATAGGCCTCGTTGACTTTGGAAAAGTTTCCCAGGTCGGTGACAAAAATCGAGGTCTTTACAATATGTTCCCGAGTTATAGAACAGCTCTCCAAAAGGCCGTCGATATTTCGCATGATTTGTTTGGTTTGCGCCTCAAAGCCCTCTTGCAGTTCGCCGGTCTTTGGATCAATCCCAATTTGTCCTGAAAAATAATAAACGCCTTTGTGTTCCACTCCTTGCGAGTAGGTGCCAACCGCGGCGGGAGCAAGGTCTGTTTTAACGATATTTTTTTTAAAGCTCATGTTTGGCCTCCTTTTCATCGCTTAAGAGAGCGGTTAAATGTGTCATGTTGACTATCTCTTCAACGGTGCTGGTTCTTTGCACGATATTAATGGCGTAATTAAGAGGAGCGAGTATCGGTCCAATGGGCGTGCATTCCGCCAATTGGGAAAGCAATTTGTAGCTGATGTTTGCCGATTGGAGATCGGGAAAAATAAGGATGTCAGCCTCGGTTTCCAAGCTTGAAAATTTAAAAAGATTTTTTAAAATCTTTTGGTTCACCGCCACGTCCGCTTGCATTTCCCCGTCCACCACCAAAGTTGGCTCTCTTTCTTTGGTTATCTCCACCGCTTTTTTCACTTTAATCGTGTCGTCGTTCAAGTTGGATCCAAAGTTGGAATAGCTTAAAAAGGCCACATTGGGCTCTCTTCTCATAAGAGTCCGAAACAGTCCTGTGGCGGAGAGCGCGATATCGGAGAGATCCTGGGAGCTTGGATTGATCTGGGCGGTGCAATCGGCGAGAAATAAAATTCTGTTCCTTAGAACCATAATCATGACCCCGGCCACTTTTGGAGCTCCTTTGCCAGTCACTTGCATAATGGGTTTGAAGCAGTCGGGATAGTTTTTGGTGGTCCCGGTGATCATGCCGTCCGCGTGCTTTTGCTTCACCATCATGGCGCCAAAATAATTGGTGTTTTTCATCAGGTCTTCCGACAGCGCCAAGGTGGCCCCATGTCTTTGTCTTAAATGATGAAAGTCGAAGTAATAGTGTTTGAAATTTTCGTGTTGGCTGGGTTTAATCACTTCCAACTCTTTGAGGTGGGCCAGTCCAAGCTTGTCCATCTTTTCCAGCACTTTGGCTTTGTCTCCCATGAGCACCGGCTCAATTTTTCCCTCGTCGTAAAGGATAGAGACGGCCTGAAGAATTCTGGTGTTATTGCCTTCGGCAAAAACAATTTTTGTCTTTTTGTCTTTCGAAAGGCGCGAGCGAATGGAGCGCATAAATTCCGCGGATTGTCCCATGCGCGCTTCCAATTCCAGCGCGTATTGATGAAAGTCTTTTATATCGGTTCTGGCCACGCCCGAATCCATGGCGGCTTTGGCCACCGCGGGAGCGACCCGGGTGAGCACCCGTTTGTCAAAGGGTTTGGGGATAATATAATTGGGGCCGAAATTGAATTCTTCGCCGGAGTAAGACATTTTTACTTGATCCGGCACTTCTTCTTTGGCCAAGGAAGCCAGGGCTTTGACCGCGGCTATCTTCATCTCCTCGTTTATTTTTTTTGCGGTGACATCAAGAGCGCCCCGAAAAATAAAAGGAAAACCCAGCACGTTGTTGACTTGGTTGGGATAATCGCTTCTGCCCGTGGCCATGATGGCGTCGTCTCTGACCTCGGCGACTTCTTCAGGAGTTACTTCTGGGTCTGGGTTGGCCATGGCAAAAATAATGGGACTCTTTGCCATGGATTTTACCATCTCTTTGGAAACAACTCCTTTGGCGGAAAGTCCCATGAACGCGTCCGCGTTTTTCATGGCGTCTCCCAGCGTTCTTAAGGAGGTGTCGACGGCAAACAGGTCTTTGTATTTATTCATGCCCTCTTTTCTGCCTTTATAAATGACTCCTTTGGAGTCGCACATGATCAAGTTTTCCGGCTTGGCGCCAAGTTCTATAAAAAGCTTTCCAATCGCCACCGAGGCGGCGCCGGCCCCGCTAAAAACAATTCTCGTTTTGGAGATGTCTCTTTTGGTCAATTCCAAGGCGTTCAAAAAACCCGCCGAGGCGATAATGGCGGTGCCGTGTTGGTCGTCGTGAAAAACCGGGATGTTCATCATTTCTTGCAGGCGCTCTTCCACTTCAAAACACTCGGGCGCTTTAATGTCTTCCAGATTAACTCCGCCAAAAGTTGGCTCCAAGGTCTTGATGGCCTCGACCATTTCCTCCACAGACTTGGCGTTTAGTTCGATGTCAAACACGTCCACATCGGCGAATTTTTTAAACAAAA
>JBBDND010000122.1:0-4857 GCA_040877865.1 Bacteriovoracaceae bacterium
CATTGGCCAATACAAGGATCGCGTGCAGAACGTGACGGAGGCTTTAGAGGTGAAATTCAAAAAGTTGGGGTTTGACTTTGACGGCGTTGGGCTGGGAGGCGACACCGTCCTGCCCACCTTGCGAAAAATCACAACAAGCATGATTGGGCTTCTCAGCAACTCCGTTCTTGTCATCATCTTCACGCTTTTTCTTATCACTGGCGAAAACGTCACTAGCCGCAACGAAACGGTTTTAAAAATAAAGAACAGCATCGCCAGATACGTGTCCACCAAATTGTTGGTCTCCTTGGCGACGGGAGCCTTAAGCTATGTCATATTTTTAATTTTTGACATTGAACTGGCGTCCATGTTTGCCGTGTTGACGGTGCTATTGAACTTCATCCCAACCATAGGCTCGATTTTTGCCGTTCTTTTGCCCTTGCCGGTGGTTTTACTGCAGTACTTTTTTGGTTGGCAGTTCTTCGCCGTGCTGGGTTTGTTAGGCATCTTTCAATTTCTTATAGGAAACATTCTTGAGCCCAAGATCATGGGCAAAAGCATGGGCCTGCACCCGGTGGCGATTTTATTGTCTTTGACTTTTTGGGGATTTATTTGGGGCATTCCCGGCATGTTTTTATCGGTGCCCATTATGGCCGCTCTCAAAATCGTTTTTGAATCTTTCTCTTTTACAGCTCCTTTGGGGGCCCTAATGGAGGGCAGGCTTGCCGGCTAGACCAATCAGCCAAGCTTGCCCAAGGATTCTCCAATTCTTCTGGCGGCTTCAATCAATTGCTCTTCCGAGTTGGCGTAAGAAAGGCGGATATTATTGGGACAACCGAAAGCGTCCCCCGGCGTCGCGGCCACCAAACAGTCTTCCAACAAGTATTCGCACAACTCTCCAACGGATTTGATGGTTTTATTTCCGACTTTCTTTCCAAGAAACGCCGAGACATCGGGGAAAAGATAAAAAGCTCCTTGCGGCACGTTTAATTTCATTCCCTCGATCTTTGACAAGTGATTGATCATAAGATCTCTTCGCTTCAAGAAAACATTTTTCATCTTTTCCACTTCCGCCTTGCCGTCCTTCAAGGCGGCCATGGACGCGCGCTGGGCGATAGCGTTGGCGCCGGAAGTGAATTGGCCTTGAATTTTGGCGCAGGCTTTTGCCACCTCAACAGGCGCTCCAATATACCCAATTCGCCAACCAGTCATGGCGAAGCCCTTGGAAACGCCGTTGACCGTAATGACTCTGTCCTTGATCTCGGCAAACGATCCCATGCTGACGTTTGGCTCGCCAAAGTTGATGTATTCATAAATTTCATCGGAAACGATGTAACAATCACTGCCTTTAAACACCTCCGCCAACGCCGCCAATTCGTCTTTTGTGTAAGAGGAGCCGGAGGGATTGCAAGGGTTGGAAAACATGAAGGCTTTGGTTTTTGGCGACAAACTCTTTTTGAGTTGTTCTGGAGTTATTTTAAAATCTGTTTCAATAATTGTGTCAATGACAACCGGAACGCCCTCGGCAAACTTAACCATTTCGATATAACTCACCCAGTAAGGGGCGGGCAACACAACCTCGTCCCCTGGATTGACCACGCTTAGCATGATGTTCATCAAAGAATGTTTGGCGCCGGTTGAAACAACAATTTGCTCTGGGCCGTAGCTTAGGTTGTTTTCCCGCTGAAATTTCTCGCTAATGGCCTCTCTAAAGTCTTTATAGCCCGGCACGGGAGGGTAATGAGAATAGTTGTCGTCAATGGCCTCTTTGGCGGCTTCCTTTACAAACTCGGGAACGTTAAAATCAGGCTCGCCAAGGCTTAAACTTATAATGTCTTTTCCCTGCTCTTTTAACTCTCCGGCAATGCGGGCCATTTTTAATGTGGCGGATTCGGCCATACTTTGCGCGCGTTGTGAAATTTTGGACATGATCACCTCTTTTTGTGACATTATTGTGACATTAATGCCTGTAAAGTAAATCTGTAAACAGGGTTGTGTCTTCGTTAAAATGAAATTTGCTCTCCCATATGCGGCTGGAGATATTGGTAAAACCCTTTCCAAGAATGTTTTTATAAAAATCCGAACTTCTTCGCAAGGCAAATTTGTCGTCAAAACTTAATTCTTCCACCTGCCTTTCCAGCTCCTTGTCAGTGGGAACGGTCAGATAGAGATATTTTATACGCTTCGACAATTTTTTTACCACAAATTCCAAGGCCTCCTCTTCCAGGTACTGAAAAACTGAAGAGCAAATGCCCAAGTCGTAATTGTGTTTTTGATGGTCTTTTTGACGACACCAACTTTCCAACGTGTCGTTAACCAACTTGAGCCGGGTGGATTCCACCGGTTTAAGCTTTCTTTTTTGGGCTTTAAGATAGGCGTGGCGGGATGGCTCCACTCCCAAGGCTTTATAAGGCAAAAAAGCTTTAAGCGTCTTTTGAAAAAGATAGCCGTAGCCAAAGCCGAAATCCGCCACGCTCGAAATGTCCACCTTTTCCAATTCAAAAAAAGCTTTCATATATTTAACGTGTTCTTTGGCGTTGCCGATGCAATCCATGGTGAAGGGTTGAGAATAGTTTTGTTCCCAATAATCTTTTTCAAAGGAGCTCATACAACTTTCAAAAAATAAAAACTCAAAACGCGAGTGACACGGGACAATGATCGCTTACAGACTGGTATCCCTCGCCCAATTCGCTTTCGGGAACGTCCTGGCAATTAGCCAACGCGCAATGCCCTCCCACTTGGGGAGCTTGGGAAGGTCCATTGTAAAAGTTGTCGGTGTAAACCACGTGATCAAGAGTTGAAGCCTCTTCAATGCCGTCTTGATAATCCCGGCCGCTCCAGTAAGAAGAGCAAGCGACTTTACTCGCTGTTGTGCTGGCGGAAACGCCGTTTAGAAATTTTTCAAAATTGTGAAAATCGGCGTTCCGCAAATCCCAACCGGTGGTGTTAAAGTCTCCGGCCGCCAATATGTTTTTATAGCCTTTTTGCTTTAACTCGTCGAAGATCACTTTTAAAGCGTCGTATTGCTTGGCCCTTCTGGAGAAATTTCTTGAACCGCTACCGGCCTTTAAATGCACCGACAAAGCCGCGATGACTTCATTTTTCTCCAAATCTTTAAAAAGACCGACCATAGCCGGCCTTAAAGAGCCGCAGCGCTCGTTCAGGGCGCTGCTTAATCTTTTGTCTTCATAAGATGACAAAGCTTTTAAAGAAGAAGTTTTATAAATGAAGCCCAGTTTTTGGCTGCCGCCTCCGCCGCATTTAGAAAGGATAATTTTATATCCGGAAAATTCTTTTTGAATAAAAGACCGGAAAGAAGATTCATTAAAAATTTCTTGAACCGCCAGAAGGTCGGGATTTATATTTAAAATAATTTCTTTTAGAAGTTTTTTATTGGTGTTGGTTCCAGGTTTGTCGAAGTTTCTTATGTTGAAGGTTCCAATCTTTAAAGCCGCGCTGGCGGAAAACGCCACAAAGAGCAAAAGAGTCAAGTACTTCACAATCCACCATCCTTAGTTGATTATTCTTCTGGCTACTATAAAACCCGTAAGCCGTTTCAATGGCAACTTACAACTTCTCACTTTTAAACCAATATTGGCCAATATGGCGCCCAACACCTCAAAAGTTAAAAAAAGTTGAAACCGCGCGCGCCTTTCGCGCAAGGCTAAAAGTTTCTCATTAATTTTCTTCTTATAACCAAACAGTAGCTTCCCAAACTGAGCGCCAATATGGCAAGGGAGCTGGCAAGCCCGATCCAAAGTCCCATAACCCCTATGCCTTTTTGAAAAGCCAAATAAACTCCCAGGGGAATGCCCAACATCCAATACCCCACAAAGACCATCGCCGAGGTTTGAACGGCCCTTTCAAGGCCCCTTAAAATCCCCGCCAAAACAACCTGCAACCCGTCCACAATTTGGAATAACGCCACCACAAACAACAACCTCACTCCCAGTTCAACCACAGTGGAATCTGAACTGGCCAAGGACATAATAGCGGCGGGGAAGAAATAAAAAGCGCTAGCCGAGAAAACGGTGAACATAATTGAAATAAACAAAGCGGCCTTCGCGCTTTGATCTATTCCATCAAAGCTTTTGGAACCATAGGCGTTGCCAACTTTGACGGCAACCGCGCTGGAAATGGACAAAGGAATCATAAACGTGATTGAGGCCAGGGTCATAATGATATTGTTAGTGGCCGCGGCGACAATATTTATTTTACCCGACAAGACGCTAACGGCGCAAAAAGCCAACACTTCCAAGAAAAACATAAAAGCGACAGGAGAGCCGAATTTTACAATTTCTCTGATAAAACCAAAAGATACCGCTCCCCAATTTTTATTTCTTGTAAAAAGATAGCCCAGCAAGACAAAGCAAAGGAGAATTCGTATGCTTAGGCTTGCCAAGGCAAGGCCGACTTCTCCCAGACCTTCATAGGAAAACAGGCCAAAAACCAAAACATAATTAAGCCCAATGTTTAGGGCTACAGCTCCAAGAGAGAGCAAATTGGGAACAACAACCTCCTCGAAGGCCTGCAGGTATTCCTTGGCCGCCTGAAAAGCCATAGCGAAGGGAAACGACCAGGCGACGATTGAAATATACAACTTTACCGGCTCCACCAGGGCCTCTTCGATCCCAATCATTTCAACCAAGGACTCGTTGACAAGCGCCATTAAAGCGGAAAGCGCCAGGCCGAACAAAAAAGAGCAGACTATAATTGATTTTAAATACGATCTCGGATTTTGCCCTTTGCCTATTTTTATGGCCAACAAGGGAGAAACCCCCATCATAAGCCCAATTCCAAAAAGGAAAATTGGATTTATAAAGCCGTTGGCAACGCCGATGGCGGCGACAGTTTGAGTCGAGTGCAACGAGGCGATGT
>JBBDND010000123.1:0-4842 GCA_040877865.1 Bacteriovoracaceae bacterium
TGTGCGCGATGTCTCCGAAACTTACAGTTAGCCTCGCCGCCAGTTTCATTCAGTTTAATAAGCTGGAGCGTCGTCTAATTCAATAATGTACCCGGGGACGGATTCTTTAAGCTGGCACCAATCCACGTCAGCTTTAGTTCCTCCGTCATACTCAACCGCCAAGCTTTCTTTGATAAGGGCGTTGCCGATGCTATAGCCATTTACCCAAACTTGCGCGTTTAATCTAAAGTATTTATCTTTTTTAATTGAGCGCAGCTCAACGCTTTGACGGTCTTTTGCCATGGATATTCGGTGATAAATAAAGTTTCTGGCAAGAGCCGCCATCTCTCTTTCGCACGGGCTTTTCCCATATTTTTCCGCGGTGTCAATGCCCGTAACTCTAACCGACATTTCTTCCGCAAAAAAAACGTGCAAGTTTGGAATGTTTACTTTTATACTGTCGCCGTCGTAAATTCTGGCGACTTCAACACATCTGAACGTGTGGGATAGATGCTTGCATCGATCGTTGGCATGATCGTCCGCATAAAGCCCCATGGATAGAAAAATAAAAAAAAGAAGAAATAAGCCTTTCATAAAATCCTCATTTGTTTTTTGCGTATTTAGTAGCATAATTAGGCAAAAAAGCTTTAAAAACTATAAAAGTTACAAGCAAAGCCGGCTAAAACGGGAAGAAATGGCGTTTGATTTGGAAAAATTCGACTTTAAACAGATTAAAAAACATTCGAGCTCCCAGGCCGAAATTTACTTCTGCCGTTTTAACTTGGCCAAGCTTCCCCTGGCGAGAATAAAAGAGGGGCTTAAACAAAGAAACTTGGGAGATCATCGAGCCGCCGAAATTTATGTTTCCCGAAGCATGATCTCTTGGCTCCTGAGCAAAGAAGGTTTGGATCAGCCATGGAATCAAGTAAGTTTGAGGGGTCACTGTCAAATTGACGGACTTTCTGGTCATTTAAGTCTCGCTCACACCCGCTCAATTTGCTTAGTGGCCAGGAGTCCCGCTCCGGTGGGCGTGGACATTGAGCTGAAAAATCGCAAAATCAATCTGGCCTCGCAAGACAAGTTCATAGGTCCCGGGGACTCCTTCGCTTTTAACGATTTATTAAAAAAATGGTGTTTTAAAGAAGCCGCTTTCAAGGCCCTTGCCACTCAGTCGCCTAAGGCGCCTAAAACTCTCAAAGAGGTTGAGGTCAAAGGGGAGCGCTTTTATTACAACGAAGCATCGGGCTCCCTGGATTTTTTAAAACTCGAAGGGCATATTGTCGCCTTGGCCAAGCTTACCTGAAAACCTCTTGCGCTTTCGTTCTGTCCGCCACTTTTATTTCTTTAAGCAGCTTTGGCCGTTTTTGCGCTCTAATCTCCACGTTAAAAATCTTGCCAAGCCTTGCTATTGAAAAGTCGTACTTTTGATCCGGGAGCAGCATTTCTTCAAACTTGTCCGCGTCGTCTTTTAAAAACCTGATTCGATCAATGGCCAAAATTTCATCACCCGCGTTAAGGCCCGCTTTGTGCGCGGGAGAATCCAGCGTCACGCTCTCGACAAACGCTCTGTCCCCCTGAAAGAGCAAGTTTGCGCCCAAATAAGGAGCTGGAGTTTCATCCCAGACAAACTCGCACCCGGCCTCTTTGTAATAAGACTCAAAATCAATGTCTTCGGTGGTTGAGATTCTCATCTCAAAAAGCTCGCGAACGTCTTTACCCCCTATTTTTTCGATCATGTCCAAAACTTCAAAGGATTCCACCCCTTCGGAAGGGTTGGCCAAATATCTCTTCCACAAAGCGTCCAACAAGTCGTTTACGCTCTTGCCCTTCTTTTTTAAATCGAAATGCAGGGTGGAAAAAACCAGTCCTCCTTTGAGGTAATAGCTGATAGAAGAGTTGTTGCTGTTCTCATCCGGCCGGTACAACTTCACCCAGGCGTTAAACGAGGATTCTTCCAAAGAATGAAATTTTTTGCCGGGAATGGAAAAGTATTTGTTTAAAAAATCTTTTATGATTCCCAAGTACTCTTCCAAAGAGCTCAAACCGGCCCGGTAAACAAACAGGTCGTCCATAAAACTTGTCAATCCCTCGGTCAACCAGTGCATTCTGGTGTAGCCCTCGCTGACATAGTCAAAAGGGCCGAGCTCTTTAGGCCTAATTCTTTTCACGTTCCAGGTGTGGAAATATTCGTGGGCCACCAGCGCCATCCAATTAAGATAGTCTTTGCGATTATTAAGTTTTCTGCCGTCAAATTGCAGGGCGGTGGAATTCAAATGCTCCAATCCGCCATAGAGGTCCTTTATAAAGTGAGTGATGAACAAGTAATTGTCGTAGGGCAGATCCCCTTTAAAGTGAGAAGAGACGGTTTCCACGATGGTTTGCATGTCTTTTTTCAAGTCTTGTTTGTGCGGATATTGATCTCCGTACCAAATCACGTGGTGTTCCTTTCCTTGGTGCATAAATCCGTCTGATTCATGGCAGCCAATTTCCACGGGCGCGTCAATGAGCTCGTCATAATTTTTGGCGGTGTACACAAAAGAGGAACGCTTTTCGGAAATATCCTTTAGGCCGGTGTGCAATTTGGACCAGAGTCCTGGAAATTTAAACTCAATCTCAGGCTCCTCCATTGGTCGCTCTAAAACTCCCATCAAATAACTTGGCCCGTGCAAAAAGGCGTGAGAGTAGTCGACGTGGGAAGTCCTCACCGTCAGTTCGTGGCAAAAGATTTCGTACTCAAGGCTAAATTCAACTGATTCAGTTTTAACTTGCGACTTTTCAAAATCAAGCTCCCACACATTTTTTGAAGTTTGCTCCAGATGGAGAAACTCTCCGCCGGCGTTAAACGCCCTAATGGAGCGGATGTTTCTGGCGTACTCGCGCATCAAGTACGAGCCAGGAGACCAAGAAGGCAGAAAGAATTTTAAATTTGAAGTTTCCCGCTCCCGAACAGCGTTAATTTTAACTTTAACCATATGAGTGTGAGGATCTGTAATTTCCACAAGATAGCGCAATTTCATGGAACCGCCTTTTAAAAGAAGTTTAAGTTTGGTAGAAATCATAACGAGATTAAACCTTATTGAACAGGCTTGAAAATGCTTCCAGATAATAGAAAAGACTTCAACATTCAAATTTCCCAGGCCGCCTTTGATCAAATATTGTTGATAAAGCAAAATGACTTCACGCTCAAAGGTTTGGACTTTCGGGTCAAGATAGGAGGCAAAGGCTGCGACGGCTTTACCTATGAAACTGGTTTTTCCGCGGCGGTTGAAGGCGATGTCAAGCTGGCCTTTGGAGAATTGACCCTGTTGTTGGATTCTTTTACCGCTTATTATTGTCAAGAAGGCAGTTTGGACTTCCTTTTAAATCCTAAAACCAATGAAGACGGCTTCGTTTTCTTGAACTTTAACGAAAACAAATATCACGGGAAATTCTTCAAAGACGAGTCAATGGCGCCTCCCGAGAGCCTTCTTGCGAGCGCCAAGGAAGAAAAACTGTGACAAACGGCATTGACTACCGCTATCTAAAAGCCTTCGTTCTTACCGCCAAATATTTAAACTTTTCCAGAGCGGCTCAAGAAATGAGCATCGCCCAGTCGGCGGTGAGCAGACAAATAAAGTTATTGGAAGAATCCATCGGCGAGCAGCTGATTGTGCGCTCGTCTAAAAAGGTGTTGCTCACCGAAAAAGGAAAAAGTCTTTATCGATCCATCACCCGCTTCGAGGAAATGACGTACGAGCTCTCCAAGAGCTCGGGTCCGCAACTCATTAAAGTGGGCCTGCTGCACGGTTTAATGGAAAATTGGTTTATCCAAGTCGTTAAAGAATTCACCTCGACTTCAGAGCACAGTCTTAAAATTGAAGCGGACACTCCGGCAAATCTTAAAGAGGCCCTTTTTGACGGAAAGCTTGACATGATCTTCACCAGCGAGAACATTCAATCCGATCTCATAACTTCTCTCAACTTGTTTAAAGAAAAATTGGCCTTGATCAGCAAAAAGGAAGTGGATTCCAAAAAAATCGACGCCTATCCTTGGCTGGTTTATTCAGACAACGATTTTCTTTTTGACTTGTATAAAAAGCGTTCAAAAAAAATCATCACAGTGAAGTCCATCACATCCATAGTCAAATTGGTCAAGGAAGGAGCGGGAATCGCCATTGTGCCTTCCCACGCCGTCAAAAAAGAAGATAAATTAAAAGTTCAAGAAGTGAGAGGCCTGGAAAGGCCGCAGATACATTTAAGCACTCTTAATTATCAAAAGTTGCCCACATACTTGGAAGAGCTGGCGTCGGTGGTGAAAAAGTTTGTGTGAACGTTTCTTTGGCGTTGACGTTAATGAGAAGAACAACTCCGGCGGCCAATCAGAAATTGGCCCCCCTCGCAAAGAGTGACTTCCACATTTTTTTCAAAGTTTATGTCTTTTAAAGAATAAAACTTTTCAAGCCCCGCCCGGTTCGCGTTCAAGGTGTTGGAGTATGGCCAAACAACTTTAACCGACTCAAGCTCGGCTCCGCTTTCCACTCCATAAAGAATTCCTTCCTCGTTTTGAGGGGACAAACCGCCGTAAGAATAGGCCACTTGCTGAATTCTACGAAAAACTTTTCCGTCTTTTTTTAATTTTAGTTCCAAGGTGGCGTTTAGCCCCGGGGAGTTTGATTTTTTTCCCCTCAAATAAAATCGAACCGAGCGGTTCTCATTTTTGTCTTGATTGACAAAAAGATACAGTCGCCTTTTTATTCGCGAGTCCCTTAGATCGCTTTGCGCGGTCAAGATGTCCATCCTGCCGTCTTTGTTCACGTCTAGAATCACCGAAGAAAGCGGATTGACCAAATCAATCCCGGCCTCTCTCGCCACATTTTCAAAAGA
>JBBDND010000124.1:0-1103 GCA_040877865.1 Bacteriovoracaceae bacterium
CGCTATGGCCAAGGCGCGGTCACCGAGGAAAAAAAATTGGTGCCCGAGGGCATTGAAGGCCAGGTGCCCTACCGAGGGCCGTTAGCCGAAAATATCTATCAACTTATAGGCGGCGTGAAATCAGGCATGGGTTATACCGGCGCTAAAACAATAGTCGAGTTGCGACAGAAAGCGAAGTTTGTCAAAATCTCTCCGTCGGGATTGCAAGAAAGCCATCCTCATGAAGTCACTATCACTAAAGAAGCTCCCAATTACAGGTTAAATTAGGTTTTATTATGAGCGATGTTTGGATTGTTGATTTTGGTTCTCAATACACCCAGTTAATTACCAGAAAAGCCAGGGAGCTTGGATACTCCAGTCTTATTGTCACCGTTGACGAGGCCTTTGGCCGGCTTAAAAGGCAAGAAAAGCCGCTGGCTTTTATCTTGTCTGGAGGTCCCCATTCTGTTTTTGACGATGAAACGGACTATGGCCTTATTTTTGAATCTGGAAGACCTTTGCTTGGCATTTGTTACGGCATGCAATTGGTTGGACAATACTATAAAGGAAAAGTCGAAAAAGGCGAAGTCGGGGAATACGGCCATTCAACGGTTCACTCTGAAGGAGGATTTTCTTTTCCGGGGATGCCCGCCTCTTTTACCGTGTGGATGAGCCACGCCGATCATTTGACTTCTCTTCCGCAAGGATTTAGCGCCATTTTAAAAAGCAATAACGGACTGATCGCGGGGATAGAGTCTCAAGAAAAGAAAATTATGGCGTTGCAATTCCATCCCGAGGTCAACCACACCGAGTTTGGGAAGGAAACTCTAAAACATTTTTTCCACGAAGTGGCCCGAGTTAAGACAAATTGGTCCAACCAAGTCATGTTGGAAAATTGTTTGGAAGAAGTGCGGGAAGTAAAGGGATCGAAAGTTCTTTGCGCTTTCTCCGGCGGGGTTGATTCCTTGGTGGCGGCTACCATCGCCCATAAAGAGTTGGGAGAAGATCTTTATTGCTTCTTTGTGGACAACGGTCTTTTGCGTCCTCAGGATTATAGACATATTGAATTATTGAAAAAAGAGACAGGCCTTAACATCGAGATTATAGACGCCAAGGAAGATTTC
>JBBDND010000124.1:1113-26127 GCA_040877865.1 Bacteriovoracaceae bacterium
CTGTCCAAGCTGGAAGGAGTGGGGGATCCCGAGAAAAAAAGAAAATCCATAGGGAACACCTTTATTGAGATTTTTGAAAAAAAAGTCCACAGCTTTGAAGAAGACCATAATATTAAATTTGAATACCTGCTGCAGGGAACACTTTATCCGGACGTTATTGAATCGGTAAGCCCGCATAAAAAAGGCGGAAAATCAGTCACCATCAAATCTCACCACAACGTTGGCGGACTGCCGGAAAAAATGCGTCTTAAGCTTTTAGAGCCGTTAAAGTTTTTATTCAAGGACGAAGTGAGAAAGCTTGGAGAAGCGGTGGATCTCAAGCACGATTGGGTATATCGCCATCCCTTTCCCGGTCCGGGCATTGGCATCAGAGTGTTGGGAGAGCTTAAACCGGAATCGATTAAAAAGGTGCAAGACAGCGATCAAATTTTATTCGAAGAGCTAAAGGAACAGAATCTTTATGAGGCCTGCTGGCAGGCTTTTACCGTGCTGTTGCCGGTGCTTACCGTTGGGGTCAAAGGCGACTCTCGCGCCTATGAAGAAGTGATTTGCGTGAGAATTGTCAACTCCACCGACGGCATGACCGCCACTTGGACTGATTTGCCCCAC
Source organism: Bacteriovoracaceae bacterium (assembly GCA_040877865.1). GTDB lineage: Bacteria > Bdellovibrionota > Bacteriovoracia > Bacteriovoracales > Bacteriovoracaceae > UBA845. The sequence continues at coordinate 1,723 of JBBDND010000124.1, forward strand.
AGCTTTTTGAGCAGAGTCAGCAATAGGATCACTAACGAAGTCAGGGGAGTCACCAGAGTCGTTTACGATATCACTTCCAAGCCGCCTGGAACCATCGAGTGGGAGTAGACCTCCATTTTTTGGCAGATTCTCTTTTTCAACCCTCTTTGGGGCGAATTTTACATTTAATTTAGGCCAGCCTTAACCCTGTAACTTTTTAATTTTACTGGTGTCGCTTAATTTGTTTTAAATTAGGTTTTTTGAAAAACAGCCGCCTGTATACTTTGACTTGTAAAGGTCGCGCGTCACGCGAGCGCGACACAAACGAGAACAGGGGGACAAATGGCAAGTAAAGAAACTTTTCTAGACGATCTTAGATCCGAGTACAGGGACGACGTGGAGATGATTATTGTCGAGTGCCAGAGCCTTGGAAAAGCCTATTTAGACGTGGAAAAACTCAATAAGAAGCTTCGGGTGTTAAAGGGAGATTTTGCGGGAGGCCTTTCTGAAGAGGATTGGCTGGAGTTAATATATGAACTGGCCCCGGAAGTTTACGACAGCTTGGATTTTGGCATTATCGCCGCTTAAACCAGCTTTATTATGGCCAATCGATAAATTTCAGCCGCTTGACGCGCCAAGCTCTTTTTTACAAATTTTTATGAAAATGGGATACTGCCTGCACACACATCTTTGCGCGCGCATTGAGCAAAAAGACATTGAGAGAGGCCATTCATGAAAAATCCTTTTATCCACGCTGAAAAGCCGATTAAGGAATCCCATCCCGACAGTTTTGTCCATTTGCATTTGCACACCCAGTATTCGCTGTTGGACGGCGCCTTGCGTTTGGACGATCTTTTTGAGAAGGCCAAGGAGTACAATATGCCGGCGGTCGCCTGCACCGACCACGGCAATATGTTTGGCGCCATTGATTTTTACACCAAGGCGCTAAAATCGGGAATCAAGCCCATCTTGGGCTCGGAAGTTTATTTTACTCCGGGCTCTCGTTTCGACCGCCGGCCGCCCAAAAAACACAGAACGCTGGAATCGCAAGACGAGGAAGAAGGAAAGTATCAAATCCATCACCTGGTTCTTCTTTGCAAAAATATGACGGGCTATAAAAATCTTTGCCAACTTCTTTCGAAGGCCTACTTGGAAGGGATGTATTACAAGCCAAGAATTGACATAGAGCTTTTGCGCGAATACGGAGAAGGGTTGATAGCCACAACCGCTTGCTTGAAGGGAGAGGTGGCTTACAATTTTTTCACAGGGCAAGACGAAAAAGCCGGACAGGCGATCCAAAAACTTAATGATATCTTTCAAGACGATTTTTACTTGGAGATTCAGAGACACGGACTTGAGGAAGAGCAAGTTTATGAAAAAATTATTGAATACGGCAAAGAACACAATATAAAATTGTTGGCCACCAACGATTGTCATTATCTCACCAGAGAAGACGCCGCCGCCCAGGAAGTTTTATTGTGCATACAAACACAAAAAACATTTATGGACGAAAAGAGGATGAAACTTACGGCCGACGAGTTTTACTTTAAATCTTCTGAAGAGATGAGAGAGCGCTTCTCCGACTTGCCCGAGGCCTGCGACCACTCGCTGGAGATCGCGGACAAGTGCAACCTGGAGATTACTTGGCAAAATGAAGAGGGCGAGCAGATTTACCATCTTCCGGACTTCGCTCAATTTATAACAACTGACGAAAGCGAAGAAGACCACTTCAAAAGAATGGCAAAGGAAGGGTTGGAAGAAAGATTTAAAGGGCCTCATTTTTCAAAGCTGGTAACAGAGGAAAATTGGGAATCCGAATTAAAGCCTCAGTATTACGAACGATTGCAAATTGAAATTGACACAATTCTTACCATGGGATTTCCAGGGTACTTTCTTATCGTTTCCGACTTTATAAAGTACGCTAAAGAAAACGGCATCCCGGTTGGTCCCGGCAGGGGTTCTGGGGCCGGCTCTCTGGTGGCCTATTCAATGAAAATCACCAATATCAACCCTTTGCCTTACAATCTGCTTTTTGAAAGATTTATCAACCTGGAACGAATCACCATGCCGGATTTTGACGTGGACTTTTGTCAAGATCGAAGGCCTGAAGTTTTGGATTACGTCACCAAAAAATATGGCGAAGACAAGGTCGGCCAAATTATCACTTTTGGCAAGCTGCAAGCAAAAGCCGTCATTAGAGACGTGTCCAGAGTTTTTGGACTGCCTTACGCTGAAACGGACGCTTTGGCCAAGCTGGTTCCCGACGAGTTGGGAATCACTTTGACCAAGGCCATAGAGATGGAGCCCAAGCTCGCCGAGCTTGAAGAAAGGGATCCCAAGATAAGGCGCATCCTCCAAATCTCTAAGAGGTTGGAAGGTCTCTTAAGACACGCTTCGGTTCACGCCTGCGGCGTCATTATCACCAACGACCCCCTAGTGAATTATTGTCCTTTGTATAAAGGAAGAGAAGGCGAGCAGGTTGTGCAATTTGATAAAGATTTTTCAGAGCTGATAGGCCTGGTGAAATTCGACTTCTTGGGCCTTAAAACTCTGACGGTTATCCAAAACGCCACAAATTTTATACAGCGAGACCACAAGCCGGATTTTGACATTGAATCCATCGACATGGAAGACCAAGAAATTTACGACTTTATTTCCAAAGGAAAAACAACCGGCGTATTCCAATTGGAGTCTTCCGGCATGAAAGATTTGTGCAGCAGACTTCAGCCCGGATCAATAGAGGACATAACCGCCATCAGCGCCCTTTATCGGCCGGGTCCCATGGGGCTGGGCATGCACGACGAGTTTATTGAAAGAAAATTTGGCAGAAAAGAAGTTGATTATTTTTTTGACGACCTTGAACCGGTTCTTAAGGACACTTACGGCATTATTGTCTATCAAGAGCAGGTTATGAACATCGCCAGAATTGTCGGAGGCTACTCTTTGGGAGAAGCCGACATGCTCCGGCGGGCCATGGGCAAGAAGAAACTTGACGAGATGGAGAAGCATGAAAAGATTTTTCTTAAGGGAGCCAAAGAGCGAGGCTACGACGAGGCCAAGGCAAAAGAAATTTACGATTTAATGGCTGAGTTCGCCAAGTACGGGTTTAACAAGTCTCACGCCGTGGCCTACTCGGTCATTTCTTACCAGACGGCCTTTTTAAAAAAATATTATCCGGCGTGTTTCTTCGCGGCTTTGCTGGGCACCGAGATGAACAACACGGACAAAGTCACCGCCTACATCAACGACGCGAGGGAAAACGGCATTGAAATTTTGCCGCCCAATGTGAACGAGTCTTTGTTTTTGTTCAATGTCATCGACAATAAAATCCGCTTCGGAATGGGCGCCATTAAAAATGTCGGCAACGGTCCGGTGGAGGCCATCATACAGGAGAGGGAGGCCAACGGCCCTTTTGAGAGTTTTATTGATTTTTGCGAAAGAGTTTCCATGAAGTCTTGTAACAACAGGGTCTTGGAGTCTTTAATTAAAGTCGGAGCCTTTGACGACTTTGAAAAAATGAATCGAAAAAGCCTTTTAGAAAATTTAGAGTTAATTGTTTCTTTTGCCAAAAAGAAACAAGAAGAAAAACAGGCCGGACAGGCTAATTTATTTGATCTGGACGGGGGCTTTGACGAAAGCAAAGAAGAAATGCTTAACGTCAATGTGGTGGATGATTTTGACGAAAAAGAAAAGCTTGGATATGAACAGGAGCTCCTTGGAATTTTTGTTTCAGGGCATCCTTTGAAAAAATATGAAGAGCTTTTAAAAGAGTTGGTGTCCATGCCAATAAGCGATATCCACGACTTGCCAAAAATGGCAAAACCCGAGTTTGATTTTCGCGACCCCAAACGCAATAAAGACCCTTCCCGCAGAACGATGACCGTCGCCGGGTTGCTGGTGGAGAAAAAGCAGATTGTCACAAAAAAAGGCGACCGCATGGCGTTTGCGACGCTGGAAGATCTCTCCGGTAAAATTGAATGCGTGTTTTTTCCCAAAGTTTACAATGAATGTTTTGAATTTTTAGAAGGGGACGATCCGATTGTCATAAGCGGTTATGTTCGGTTGTCAGACGACAGAAGAAGCTTTTACGCCAATTCAGTGAAGAAAATTGAACAGGAATCAGACGATAAAGTGCGGGCGGTTCGAATAGCGTTAAATCTTAATCAGTTAAACGATCATTCCTTGTCCAAGCTTAAACAGGTGCTTTTAAGCTACAGGGGCAGCGTTCCGGCCCATTTGGTGTTTGAATCCGCTCAAGGCCGGGCAAAGATGGACTTGGGCAATAATTATCTGGTGAATCCAACTCCGCAAATGGCCGCTAAGATTAACGAGTTATTGAACAATAACTCCGTTCACTTTATAGTGGATGGGAAAGTAGAACAAGCGATTCAATAAAGGAATTTTATGCTCAAGCTTTGCCTTCTTATGGCGCTTCTAACCCAAACTCTTTACGGCTCGACTTTTATACAAGGAGAAGGGAGCTTCTACGCCACAGACGATGACTCTCTAAGCTTTGTGAAGGAGCAGTTGAAACACAATGGTTTTGTGGACGTTATCGCCAAAGAGTTGGAGAATATGGGGCTGAACAAAGAGCTCTTCTGGCAAAAATATGAAAAGGAGTTTTCCGCGGCTTTTAATCGAATCGACGAGGCTTTAAGGCGAAAGTATCAAATGGACGACGGTCCTTCAAACGAACAAAAGGAAGAATACAAAAGAGTCTCCCGCCATAAAAAATTGCAGATGCGGAGAAATTTTGGCCGTTTAAATCGAGTTATCCAATCTTATTCGATAAAAAAAATTTCCCGTTCGGCCCAGAACCCAAAGTCGCGCTTTATCAAAATGGACGCGAAAGTTGACCGAAATCTTTTGGGAAAGATTTATTATCAATTCGTCCGCGGCAAAAGATCAACAGATTATGGAACACTTTATATTCATGTGGATTATGATTTGAACAACCTTAGCTTTGCCGAGTTGGGGGTGAAAAATGAAAAGGATTTTACCGGGGTGGTCAACAATCATTGGTTAAAATGGTTTTCTGAAAACAAAACCAAAAATATTTCCAATATTGAAATTCTCGGCGACGACAAATTGAAAAGGCTGCAGGACTATTTTAAGCTTCCCTATGAAAAAATGGTGCAAGAAATTCCAGAACTCTTTGTGAATTCTTTGTATTTGCGCATAGAAATTAACGTGAAAAATGTTAGAAAAGGCAAAGAATTCAATCAATTTGTGTTTGCTTATGACGGGGGAATGTTTTTGCAAGACTTGCAAAATGGCCAAATTTTGAGCTCTTTTGAATTTGAGAAACAGGTTAAAAGTTATCCTTTAGTGGAAAAAGAAAATATAAGCAGTCTAGTCGCCAATTATGTTTATAGAATGCCGTTTGGTCACTTTTCAAGATTAAACAAAGTCATTAAGGGCATTCCGCCAATGACAAACATTCAGCGCGTGGCTTTGTACGATTATCATAATATTAACGAAGTTTATGGCCTGATGGATTTGTTAGAAAACCAAGGAATACAGTATTCTTTGAGACCTCGCTTGGAATCTTTGGGCAATGGCCGCGCCGAACTGGTGGTTTTCTTTGATGGCAAATTGTCTGAGCTCAAAGCCATGATAAAGGGCGTCGATGCGGCAAAAAGCGACCTCTCTTTTGATTTTATTGATACAGACAGCGTTATTGGTATAAAATTTAACAAGTTAGGGGATAAAGAAACGAAACTCTAGGAGTCATGGATTGAGTCCAAATTTTAACTTGTTAAAGCTCTGCGGCCTGGCGGCTTCATTCATCTATCTTTTAACTTCATGCGCGAATCAGCCTATTCGCAGAGGCGGCTCAGGTTACAGCGCCCGCGGTCAGTATGGCTACCAACAGAACAGGCCTGAATTTCATCCCATTCGCAAAAAAGTGGCGCTGCTTCCTTTCTACAACGAGTCCCCTTTTGGAAAAGAAGATCTCGCCATAACGGCGACCGAGGAATTTCGCAAAGAGTTGGGGAGAATGCGCGACTTTGTCATCGATCCCGAGGCTCAAAGCCTTTTTGGCTCCTCTAAGGAAATATACGCCGGCGGCGGGATGAAGTTGTCCCAACTCAGCCGCAAGGCCAAGTTAAGCGGAGTTAACCTGGTGGTCTATGGGCGGATTACTCACGCTCGAGTAAGGCAAAAGACAGATGAGATAGGGATGGTTAGAAAAACTAAAAGTTACGCTGAAAGCGTGGTTGAGTTGCGGGTGTACGATATCCACGCCAATAAAGAAATCTTTTCTGAAAAAATGGACGGAAATATTAACGACAGCGCTCACAAGTTCTTTTTAAGCGAAAGAGACGCGACGATCAATTATAGAAGAAATCTTTTGCGCTATTCGGTGAGGGTGGCGGTTCGCAGGTTTTTGCCAAAAATTGACAAGCTTGGAGCGAAGTTGGATTGGACCGGACGGGTGGCAAAAATCATTGGCTCCAAAATATATGTCAATGCCGGCAGAAAATCCGGCATCACTGTGGGCGACATCTTAAAAGTTATGACGGAAGGCTCTGAAGTTTTTGATCCCGAGTCCGGGGCGCTTATTGGAATCAGCCAGGGCGAAGTCAAGGGGACATTGGAAGTTATCGACTTCTTTGGGCCAGACGGAGCGGTCGCGATTCTTCATTCTGGGGGCTCTGTAACCGAGGGCGACTTTGTTCAGCTCTATTAGGTTAATGGTTTAATCTTTGCTATATATAGGGCAAAGGATCTTTCATGCCCGCTCTTTTAAATCCTCTTAATCGCAAAGCGCAGGAGTCGCACACGCCACAGGCCGCGCTTTCTTCTTTGTAACAGGACCAGCTTAATTCCAACGGCGCCTTTAAATCCACGGCCTTTTTGACAATGGCTTCTTTTCTATCCATCAGGACGGGCGTCCTGACTTGGATGTCTCCTTCTTTTGTTCCCGCTTTAATCAATTGATTAAACGCTTGATAGTATTCTGGGCTGCAATCAGGATAGCCTGGAGAGTCTTCGTAATTGGCGCCAATATAGATATCTTTGGCGTCAATTACTTCCGCCCAAGAAACCGCCATTGCCAAAATATGGGTGTTGCGAAAGGGAACATAGCTGGAGGGGATTGTTGTTTCCGATCCATCCCAGTAGTTGGCCACTCTAAGTTTTTCGTCCGTTAGAGAGCTGCCGCCTATTTGAGAAAGAAAGCTAATGTCTACAATCTTTCTGTCTTCGGAAGCGACATGGTAATGGTCGGCTATCAGTTTAAAGCAGCTTTTTTCTTTTGCCCCCGTCTTTTGGCCGTAAGTCAGGTGAAGAAAAGCGAGCCTTTCATGTTTTTGGTTGGCGATGGCGGCGCAAACAAGAGAGTCCATGCCGCCGCTGACCAAAATCAGGCCAATGCTTTTCACAAGCTGTTAACCGTTTCTAAAATAAAAGTTTCTATCTTCCCAATTTGTTTTTTTGCCAAATCTTTTTTAGTGTCCAGGCTTCCTGCTTGCACTTTTACCATTGTGTAAAATTTTACTTTTGGCTCTGTGCCGGAAGGTCTTACAAAGAGTTGGCTGCCGGATTCAAATTCAAAGCCAAGCACATTGCTGCTGGTCATGTCGATGCCGGTTTCCTCTCCTGTCGCCATGTTTTTCGCTTTAAGAACTTTGTAGTCTTTAAAGACGGAAATCCTTTCGACTCCGATGTGGGCCCCAAGTTTGTTTCGAAAATGCTCCATGATGCGGGAAATTTTCTCCTGGCCTTCAAGCCCCTCGTAATTGAGGGCGATCAAGCTCTCTTGAGCGTAGCCAATCTTGTCATAGATTTCGTCCAAGGCTTCCACCAAGGTCATGCCCTTTGTTTTATAGTGAAGGGTGATTTCGTTCATAAGGGCGATGGCGGTGACGGCGTCTTTGTCGCCAACATGATTTCTTGGCATGTAGCCAAATGATTCTTCGGAAGCGAAGAAGAAAGTGTAGTCGGTCCCTTTTTCTTCCAATTCCCTCCAGGCCTTTGCCATCCACTTAAAACCGGTAAGCGTGTTCTTGACTTCGCCGCCAAAATGCTCGGCGATGGTGGTTTGCAGCTCGCTGGTCACAATGCTTTTTAAAACCAAAGGCTTTTTGGGCAATGTTCCTCTTTTTTTATGTTGTTCAAACAGATAATAAAGCATTAAAAAAGCGATTTGATTGCCGTTTAAATACACTGGAGATTTTTTATGATTGACCACCACTCCCAAGCGATCTCCGTCCGGGTCGGAGCCGTAGGCCACATCGTAATTGTCTTTAAGCATGCGATCCACCGCCATTTTTAAGGCCGCCGGATCTTCAGGGTTGGGTATCGTCTCAACCGTTGAGAAGTTTGGATCGGGAACGGCCTGCTCTTCGACCACGTCAAAATGTTTGTAACCAAGGCGGTGGCTGGCTTTTACACAGGGAATGTTCGCTGTTCCATGAAGGGGAGTGAATATGAAGCTTACTTGATCTCCCTTTTCTCTAACAAGGTCTGATTGAATCACCACTTTTTCCACTTCTTGATAAAAGCTTTCATGAAGATCTTCCTCAATCCATTCAATCAACCCTTGAGAAACGGCCTGGTCAAAATCCATGGATTTAACATCTTTCCAATCTGAAATTTGGTTGTAAGCTTCAATAACTTTTCCGTCCTCTGGAGGAGTCACCTGAGCGCCGTCGTCCCAATAAGCTTTGTAACCGTTGTATTGTCTGGGGTTGTGGGAAGCGGTCACCATGACCCCGGCCTTGCACTTATAATATCTTACCGCGTAAGAAAGCATAGGAGTGGGAGCGAGCTCTTTAAAGATGTGGGCTTTAATTCCATTGGCGGCAAAAATCATGGCCACTTCTTTAGCAAAGTCGAATGAAAAATGTCTGTTGTCGTAAGACACTGCCGCTGCGAGTTCACCTTGGAAAGAAGCTTTAACCACATTGGCCATGGCCTGGGTGGCTTTGCGAACATTGTATTTGTTCATGCGGTTGCTGCCCATGCCTAAAATAGAGCGAAGTCCTCCAGTGCCGAATTCAAGGTCTTTATGAAAACGCTCTATAATTTCCGTTTCATTCTCCGCCGCTTTCTCTAAAAGAGAGCTTATTTCCAAACGATCTTTTTCGTCAAAATATGTGTTGTCCGCCCAAGTTTTTGCAAGTTCAATAGATTTTTCTTTCATATACAATGCGTCCCTTTTTAGTTATATAAAGTAATTCAACACATTTTATAGAAGAAAGACCGATTATTAAAGTTTATACAGCAAATGGAGAAGTCCAAATGTCCAATAAAGATATGAAGCACCCTGACAATATTCCTGGCAAATTTTATTGCACCGATCCAGACGACGAAAACGGGGAAGGATGCATCGCATGCAATGTGTGCTATAATGGGGCTCCAGAATTTTTCGCGGAGGACGAAGACGGCAACGCCTATGTGAAGAAGCAGCCTGAAACAGAAGAAGAAATTGAATTGTGCGCTGAGCAAATGGAAGCTTGTCCAGTAGCCTCTATTGGAGACGACGGAGACGCTTAAAAACAGTAAAAATGTCCGCTATTATTTCTCCTAGTATGTGATAGGTCTTAGAAGATTTTCAACAATCCAAACATTTCCATAGGCTATTACAAAAATGCCGGCCCCTAAGATAAGAGTTCCGATCATCATTGAAGGTTTTATCCCTTGGGCCATCACTCCAGAGGCTTTTGTTTCTTCTTCTTGCAATCCATTTCTTAGATACATGCGCTCAAGAATACGGAAAAAGTAAACAGCATTGAGAAGACTGCTTAAGACAATAGCCACCAAAAATATCCATTGGCTTTCTTCTACTGAAGTGCGAACGAGGTACCACTTGCTAAAAAAACCGGCCGTGGGAGGAAGTCCAATCATAGATAGCGCCGAAACGGCAAAAGCCGCTGATGTCCAGCGCATTTTTTTTCTCATGGAAGGATCGAAGCGTCTGATGTCGGTGTGGCCGTATTGGCTATATATATTTGAAGAGACTAAAAATAAGCACGCCTTCATACAGGCGTGATTGAGCGTGTGAAGAAGGGCGCCAATAATTCCAAGAGGAGTGGCCAAACCAATCCCGAGAGCAATGTAACCAACTTGACCAACGCTGCTGTAAGCAAGCATTCTTTTGAGATCCGTTTGGGAGACAGCCATTAACGATCCCCAGACGATTCCAATGGCCCCGAGGAATCCAATAACTGTATAAATAGGAATAGGAAAACCGCCTGTTTCCGGGTTCACGACAAAAAAGAGAAGGCGAATAACAACGTAGGCGGAGACCTTTGTTCCAATAGGCGCGATAAGAGATGTTCCAATTGATGATGCGTGACTGTATACATCGGGAAGCCAGCCATGAAGAGGAAAGACGGCCATTTTTACCGCCACTCCAATAATCATCATCAAGACGCCCAAAATAACGGCCGGTTGGTTAAGTCCCGAGCTCGCTAAACTTTCGGCGACATTCGTCATGTTTAAGGTTCCCGTTTCAAGAAGAATAAAGCCAACACCAAGAAGATAAAAAGAAGCTCCAAGGGTTCCAAGAATCAGATAGCGGAAAACTGAAACGGGGGCTCGCTTATCTCCTCCAATAGAGAGGATGATATACATGGCAAGAGAAGTAATCTCAAGAAATACATAAAGGTTGAAAAGATCGCCTGTTAAAGAAATGCCAAGCAACCCCATAATCAGGAGTAAACAGACAGAAATAAATGGGCCTCTTCGTTCTGGAAGCTCGACTTTCAAGACCTCTTTTGAATAGAGAAGAACAACAAAAGAGACAGCGGTCACTACCCAGGCCATAAAAGCTGACAAAGGATCTAAAACAAGTTCGATGCCAACCGAGGATGTCCATCCGGCCAGAACATATTTTATCGCGCCAGACTTTACGACTTCCAAGAGTCCAATGCTTGACAGCGCAACACCGAGGAAAGAAAATAACACCCCAATAAACTGAGCGATTCCTCCCTTTTTATATCCGCCACAAAGGGGAATCAGTAGGGCGCCAACAAGATAAACTAGCGGAATAAGAACTGGGATATGGCTCATATTCATTGCATCCTTTTTAAAATTTCAGGCTCTTCTAAACTTCCGTAGCGACGGTAAATAACAATTAAAAGGGACAAAGCCAAACCAACTGTTGCCACCCCAACAACAATAGCTGTCAGCATTAATGTATGAGGAAGTGGATTCATGTATTCTTGAGAGGAAGCGGCATCCGCCAGATAAATCGGAACTGTTGCTCCTTTAATATAGGCTCCCGCCACAAAGAAAAGAATGATGGCGCTTTGAAAAATTGTCATTCCGATAACTTTTTTTAAAAGGTTTTGCTTTAAAAACATTCCATAGAGGCCAATGACAAAAAGAATGAGAATTAACGCGTAAACCAAGTGACTGTCAAACCATTCAATCATCCCATTCTCCCAACGATAAACGGTCAAAGATTAAAACAAGACTGCACATAACCACGAGCGCGATTCCAATTTCCACAACTAAAATCCCCATAGAACGAAGGGCCGGACCTTCAAGGGCTCCGGCGGGAATTGTTTCGTAATTAAGAAAGTCTCCTCCCCCAACAAAAGCAAGAAGACCAACGACGAGAAAGATACAAGCTCCAAGACTTGGCAAAAGAAGGGTCCACTTCCGGCTGAGCATAGAACCGCTGCGCAAACGCCCATGGGCCAAGCGCATTAGAACCACACTGGCGGCCAAAAGAGCTCCGCCTTGAAAACCTCCCCCGGGGCTGTAATGTCCATGGAAAATTACATAAAGGGCAAAAATTTGTATGAGCCTGGCAAGCCAACGACTAGCGGTTGTGACAATCAGGCTATCCGATGGGTTAATCATGACCGATCTCTCTTTTTTCTAACCGAGTGCAAGATAAGAAAACTTCCCAGTCCCGCGATAAAAACAACCACAGTTTCACCAAGGGTGTCGAAACTTCTATAGTCGGCTAAAATAACAGCGACAAAGTTGGGAGTCTCGGCGTCTTCATAAGCGTTTTCAACATAATAGGGGCCGGGATTTTGAGCGCCAGCGACACTTTGAGCTTTATGAAGAGGAGCGTCAGGACTTCCGTAGCTTGGAAGATCAGAGGCTCCATAAAGCAAGACTCCGGTAAGGGTCAGTAAAAGAATCATTGAGACAACTTTAAGATTCAATCCGAACTCCTTTGAGTAGTGTAAGCGATGGCGGTAATAAAAAAGACGCCAACAAGACCCGCGCCAACGACAGCTTCCGTGAAGCCCACATCAACGGCTCCCATGCGAATGTATAAAAGAGCAATGGTAAAACTATAAGCTCCGGAGGTTACGACGGCCGCAAGCAAACTTTTAAGCTCCAAAGAGAGAATCGCAGAGGCAAGTAAAATAACAAAAAGAATGATTTCAACAATTCCCATGATTAATCCTCTTTCCTTTTTAGCTCTTGCGAGCCTTCAATTTTGGGCTTTAAACCGCTTTAATAAGCGGCTCTTGCAAGGGCGTGTGAAGCGACGGGGTTAGCGATGATAATAAACATAATTGCCATCATTAATTTTGCCGAGTTTTGGCTGATTCCAAGATGAATGGACAGGCCTCCAAGAAAGAGAACAATTCCTAAAGTGTCCACTTTGGAAGTGGCGTGGGTTCGGCTATAAAAATCGGGAAACTTTATGATGCCGATGCTTCCGACAACCATAAAAAAGATCCCGGCGCTCACAAAAAATATTGATAAACCATCTTGTAGGTATGTCACTTTGTTTCCTCCTCAGAAAGTCTCTCCATATACTTGGCCAAAACGATGGCCATAATAAAGTTGAGGATGGCATAGGTCAGAGCGATGTCAAGAAACATGGAAAGACGGTCAAAATAAAGACCTGTCAAACAAATGAGAGCGATGGTTTTTCCCCCAATCGCCGCAATTGAAAGAACTCTATCGAAAACACTTGGTCCTTTATAGGAGCGATAAAAAGGTATTAAAATACTGAAGGCCGTAAAAACTGAGGCTCCCCAAAAAAAAGCGTCCATCATTGTTCAGTCTCCATTTGTATGGAAGTCATCATCTCGCCAGTCTCGTTGACAAAAAGACGGGCCACCTTGCGCGGCATAGGGCCGTCTATTAAACCTTGAGCTGTTTCTCTGGTAAGAGCGTGAATAAGAAATCGATCATCCTCAATATCAAGCGTTAACGTGCCAGGGGTGAGGGTCATGCTGTTTCCCAGAACCACTTTTGCCAAGTCGTTTGGCTGCCGACTTTCAAAGCTAAAAAGACAGGGGCGAAGCTTGTCTGAAGACGAGAAAACACAGCGAACAACAAAGACGGCCGACATCACCATCTCTTTAAACATCCAAAGATGAAAAAAAAGAATTCGAACAAGGTTAAAACTTTTTGCCGGCCGCTCGCCTTCCACAGGAAAATAACTTTGACGGTTAAGAAAAATAACAATGGCCACAGAAAGAACCCCCAACAGGAGGTGAAAAACGTCATAAAGTCCGCTAAGAACCAACCAACCGACAAACAACAGACCTGCGTGAATCAATAATCGCGTCAACTTCAAGTCTGAAAAGTTTGTGTTTCGATTTTCCATGCTTATAAAACCTTCCTATTTGACACTTTGTCTAAAATAGTAAAAAAATCTCTCATTTAAAGCAAGCCTTAAAAGGCCCATAATGCAAGCGCGACAAAGACCAATATAAAAACGCAAATCCCTCGCGCCAAAGGAGGTCTTGAAACGTCCGGGTTAAACTCTCCCTTTTGCTCTCCGCTAAAAGGTATGTATGCAAGGGGGTTAACTCCCAGAGTTGCCACCCCTGCAACAATCTTTTTAAAACCCTTTTCAGCAAAACCGAAAAACGAATTGACGGAATCCACAGTCACACGCTGAAACGCTGGGGCTGGACGACGATAAAGAAAGTCCGTATCGACAACGCCTTTATTTTCACCGGCAAGCTTTTTGCGTAAAAGCATGAAGGCGATAAAAGTGAACAGAAGGATCTGACAACTCTCAACCAAATGGTAGAGGTTGTAAGGACGAAAATCTGTATTGTAGGGCAGCCAATTGTAAAGCACCTGGGGGGCCAAACCAAAAAATACACAAAGCGACCCGCCGATAAAGATCCCAACATACATATTTTTTGGAAGAGCTCTTTTTGTTGTGGCTGGACCATTGGCCTTTCCAAGCCAAGTAAAATAAGGAAGCTTAAGTCCCGTATGTAAAAAAGTGCCAACAGAGGCCAAAAGAAGGAGAAAGTAAATTCCCTTGTGTCCGGCCTCTCCCGCGGCGCTTACAACCATAGACTTGCTGATGAATCCGTTGAAAAGAGGGAAACCGGAAATTGAAAAAGCCCCTATCATGTAAAGCCAAAAGGTTAAGCGCATGCTTTTATAAAGTCCCCCAAGCTCAGTTAGTTTGCTGCGAGCGGTGGCGTGAAGAACCATTCCCGCTCCCATAAATAGAACACCCTTATAGAGAATGTGGCTGAAAGCGTGAGCGGACGCTCCGTTTATGGCCATTTCAGTTCCAATTCCAGCGCCAACCACCATATAACCGACCTGGCTAATAATGTGATAAGCGAGAATGCCGCGAATGTCGTTTGCAAGAACGGCATAAACAACGCCATAAAGGGCCATAATCACGCCAAGATAAATGAGAACATCCCAACCGGGGAAAAGACGCAGAAGAATATAAACCGAAGACTTTGTTGTAAACGCGCTTAGAAAAACCGCTCCTGTAATGCTCGCTCGCGGGTAACTGTCGGGAAGCCAAGCGTGAAGAGGCGGAATGGCCGCGTTAATCATGACCCCTATAAGAATAAGCCAGTTTGCCAGAGAGCTTGTGTCCGTTAAAACTTCCATGGCGAGAGAATTTCCTTCGCGCATGTGAAGGATAATTCCCCCAAGAAGCAAGCTTCCTCCAAGCAGGTGATAGTATAGATAACGAAGACCCGCCGCTTGCGACTGCGCAAAACTTCCGCGAAAAATGAGAATCGTTGAAGCAATGGCCATGAGCTCCCAAAAAACGAGAAGCGTGAAAAAATCTCCGGCAAAAGCCACCCCAAGAGCTCCGCCAGCGTATAGAAGAGCGCTCACCCACTCGCCGGCATGCTCTTTGTGAAAACCGTAAACTCCGCCAATTAAACCGACAATGCTAAAAATTAGGCCAAAAATCCAGCTAAGCTTGTCAACTCTCATTACAATCAAATCGTAATTGAGAAATGGATAAACCAAACTTTCACCGACTGTGAGGTTGGCGACATAAGCAATGCAACCGATGGCCAACGTAATCACTAAACTTGAACGAAGTTTGCCGGGGATAAGAGGTATAAGAAGAGACCCTAAAATAAAAATGAGGGCCGGAGGAAAGTTAATCGACATATTTATCTTCCTTTTCCTCTGTCTGAATGAAGAGTTTGCCTAATTTCTTGGAAGCAACCACGATCAGCCAACAGCCGATAAAACCAAAAAGGCTCCAAAAGCCGGGAATCTTGTCATACCAATGGTCGTGATCTTCATTGAGAGCAAGGTACTGGAGCGCTATTAAAATCACAGTTGCAACTGCGATAATAGCTATCCAAATTTTTCGAGAAATCTTATCCATGACTTAATTTTCCTTAAAGACTCTTTTTAATATTTAAAGATTAACTCACATCACCATATTCACGATATTGACTGAGAGATCATAAAAACCTACCCCCATATTGGGAAAAATTCCAAAAAGGAGCGCCAGCAATGAAGCGATACATATCGGCGCCACCATCCAAGGTGTTGCCTCTCCATAGTTATCATATTGATTGGAGGCGCGGAAAAAAGCTCTATGAACAATAGGGAAAAAGTAGGCGGCGTTTAAAAGACCGCTCAAAAGATACACGCTAAGACCAACATAGGTTTCAGCTTGGACGGTTCCCGCGACGAGAAACCACTTGCTTACAAACCCGTTAATTGGGGGAATTCCCGCAAGGCCTAGGGCGCCGATAGTGAAAGCTCCCATGGTCCAAGGCATGGCCCTTCCAATTCCATTTAGATCGGAGACATTTTCTTTGTGGACGTGAACTAAAATAGCTCCGGCGCAGAAAAAGAGAGTGATTTTCATGAAAGCGTGGGCGGAAATATGCAAAATTCCACCGACAAGTCCTTCTGGGGAAAGAAGAGCGACGCCTAAAACAATATAGGAAAGGTGCCCAATAGTTGAATAGGCCAAACGTCTTTTTAAATTATCCTGTCTTAGAGCAATGAGAGAAGCGATGATGATCGTGGCTCCCGCAAGCGCGCCTAAAAGAATGTGCAGATTGAAATGTTGCATCATCTCAGTTCCCAAGACAAAGTGAACTATTCTCACGACAGCAAACACTCCGGATTTTACAACCGCAACAGCGTGCAAAAGAGCGCTCACTGGGGTGGGAGCAACCATTGCGTTTGGAAGCCAGCTATGAAAAGGCATAATCGCCGACTTGACTCCAAATCCCACAAGAAGAAGACAAAAGAGAATCCAAGCTGAAGCTTGAGGAAGAGAATTTATTAAGCTTTCACTAAAAATTCCGCCGGGTACGAAATTGATTTCACCGGTAAGTCCATAAATCCAACCGGCCCCAACAATCAAAAGCACGCCAGCTGTTAAAGAATAAGCTAGATACTTTCGGCCGGCGCGAATAGCTTTTTCGTCTCCTTTATGCACGACGAGGGGATAAGTCGCAAGTGTGAGAATTTCATAAAAAATAATAAAGGTTAAAAGGTTGCCGGAAAAAGCGATACCTATTGTGGCAGAGAGACTTAAAGCAAAGCTTGCAAAAAAGCGTGTCTGGTTTTTTTCGCCATGGCCTCGCATATAACCAATGGAGTAAATTGTAGCTAAAATCCACAGGCCTGAAGCAATTAAGGCGAAATAAAGACCAAAGGCGTCAACCTTTAAGGTAAAGCCAATATCGGGAGCAATATTAAAAAGAGTTACCTCGGGGGTGTAACCATCCCACACCAAAGTCCCAATGGAGAGGACGATCCCAAACTTAATAACGCTCGCCAATAAGCTCCAAAACTCTCTTACATTTGGACTTTTATCCGAAAATAAAATGAGAGGAACTGTCGCCAAGGAGACCAAAATTGCCCATAAGGGCAAGTAGGACATTACAGTTGTATAAGTTACCATGATTTTAAAGGTACCTTAGCTGAAAACTTTTATCTACTTTTTTTTATTCTATGATTTATGAGAAACGCGTCATCATCTCGGTGGCCCTCTTAAAGGCCGTCCTTTTTGCTACAGTATCAACCTTGATCCATTTTAGATTTCCAGTGTCTTTTTAAATATCACTTAAAAAGCAAACGATAGAAGGCGGGTTAGGCCCGCTTTTTTTTTATTTCTATTGTTTTGCTGTAGCATTTACCTGTTTGAGTTAAGCGAGCTCTGTTATAGAATAATGCTATAGCGAGAGAGAAGGAGTTTTTTGCTTTGAACAGGATGGTTTGCCTTTTATTTTCTTTTTGCTTCTGTCTGGCCTGCTTCGCGCAGGATGAGGAAGAAATGCAAAAATTGATGCTGGATAAAACCAAAAAAGCTCTTATGTCTTATGAGATTGTCGAGCAAAGGGCCAATTATGTGGCAAAAAAGCTTGAAAGAAGCGTGATGAACGAATTGGGCGAATACGCCGGGCCCATAGGCGCCATGCTCCCCATTGTGACCGGCAAGTTGGATTTTACCTATAAAAAATTTAAGCTCTCCTACAACCATTTTTCCGAAAAAGCTCAGGTGGATTTTAAGCTGTCTGAGGATTGGAAGCTCTATTTCGATCACAAAGAACGCAAAGAAGGCCCCGAGGACAAGTCGGGAGTTCAGTACTCTTTTAAATTTTGATGAGATCCACAATGCTTTTTTTTTCGCTCTTTTCGCTTTCTTGTGAAGAGATCACCCCAGATAAATCCGCTCTAAAAAACTCCCCCACCCAAGACAAAGTTTTAGCGGTGGAATTGTCGGAAGAAAAAGCGCTTGAACTGGAAGAAACTGAGAGAGGGGATTTGATTGAGAGTTTAAAAAAGAAGCGTCCCGCGAAAGTGAATCAGTTCTTACAAAAAAAGCCTGTTCTGGAAAAAAAGAAAATCAAAATTGAGACTCATTAGAAGAGTTTAAGTGGTGCGTCCTACAAGATTCGAACTTGTGACCTCTACCATGTCAAGGTAGCGCTCTAACCAACTGAGCTAAGGACGCGTATATCTATCAAGTATCGGTAACTTACTTTACTTCTGCTTGCTAAGTCAATTTTTTTTCTGCTAATATTGCGGCATGTCAAAAGGAGTCGCATGCGTTTTATTTTAAGTTTCGCGTTTATAATCTTAGTTTCTTGCTCTAAACCAAAAGTTATTGAGATAACCGTTAAAAATCCGATGAAGCTTTGTTTTTTTGGAGACGGCGGAACGGGCAGCGAAGCTCAAAAAGAGGTGGCGCGATTATTAGAACATGAAAATTGCCAGGCCTACTTTTATCTTGGGGACATTATTTATCCCAAAGGGATTTCTTCCGCCAAAGATCCGCGGATGAAAACATTGTTCTGGGAAGTTTATAGGCCCATATTTGAAAAAAGTCCCATGTTTCTTATGATGGGAAATCACGATTATCATGGCAATGTGGACGCGTGGTTGGATGTGGCGAAAAAACATCCTAATCTGCATTATCCGGCCCATTATTACATGGCCCGCATAAATGATCTTTGCTTTCCCGTTATGAACACCACTGATTTTAAAGCGAGGCAATTGTTTTGGTTTTCTTCTCTGGACTTTGACGGATGCAAAGCAAGCGTGTTGGTGGGGCATCACCCCGCCAAGAGCTCGGGGAAACATGAAAAACCATATTTCCCTTTGAACCTTTTTCTTGACTACGCTCTTAGTTATGGACAGGCGTATATCGCCGGGCACGACCATCATCTGTCTTATGAAGGGAAATATCAAGGCGTCGACCAATTTGTCTCCGGAGCCGCCGGTCAATTGAGAGCGGTGGATAAAGAAAAGGCCGTCTGGGCAAAAAGCCAATTGGGATATATGACTTTGACGGCAAGCGGGAATAAAGCGGAAGTCGCTTTCTGGGGATTAAAAGAAGAAGGGGGGAAAGAGGAGTTGTTTTCTAAAGAAATCTTCGCTCGCTCTTTGGCTAATGACTAAACTTTTGCTAAGTTCTTTCAATGATTTCCAGGCTCCATCGCAAATTCATCCCATGGGTCGTCGCCCACTCTTTTGAGTTTTGGTACTATTATTTAGGCGCCTTGCTTTGCCTTTATTTTCTTCATTATTTTCAAAGCGTTCTGCCCGGCCTTGCCAAGGACCTCGGCGACAAAGTCATGAACGATCAACTTAAAGAAATAGATTTGCCCAAATTCTTTTATTTGGCTTTCGCCATTTTGATTTTTAGAACATTTTCTAGATTGCTGTTTTTTTATCCCGCCAGGATTCAGCAGAAGAACTTGCGCCTGGAGATGATGCAAAGGCTGGAAAGGGCCCTTCCAAAGACTTATGAGAACTTCAGCGAAGGCAATCTATTTCAAACGGTGGTCAACGATTTTAATCGCCTGAGAGGGTTTATAGGTTTCGCCCTTTTGCAGGTGGGAAACATTATTATCGCGGCCATGATATTCATTCCCAAAATCAGGGAGTTTAACGACGACTTCTTGATCGCTTTCACGCCTTTGATCGTGTGCGTGGTCCTGTTCAGTGTTCTCATTCTCTTTTTTCAACCTTATGTGCGCAAGAATATGGACGCTTACGCCGAAGTTCAGAATTTTGTGATTGAAAGCTACGACGCGAAAAAAACCATTAAAAACTTTCACTCAGAAAGCTCTTTCTACAAACTCTTCCAATCCTACTCGGCGACGGAGCTGCGTTACTTCTTTATTTCCGGATTGGGAAGGGTCATCTCTTTTCCCCTGGTGAAACTTGGAACGGGAGCCTCGCTTATTTGGGGCGCGATGATCGTGAAGGATCAAAATCTTTCGGGCACCGATTTGATCTTTTTTTCAGGCTTTTTGTATTTAATCCTTGAGCCGCTGCTCTTTCTTTCATGGATAGGGATTGTCACCAGTCAAGGATACGCGGCTTGGGGGAGAATTAAAAAACTTGTTGGCAGCTTGGAGCAAGACGTTCGCGAGGACTGGTACCAAAACTATAAAAACCTCGACGCTTTGACCCTTCCTTTTTGGGGAAAAAAAGTGAACTTGGAAATTAAAAACAACGCTTGGAACGTCGTCATTGGCGACACCGGTTCCGGAAAGTCGTATCTTATCGACAAGATCGCCGAACTTTTGCATTTTAGCGGTTGTTCATATTCCATGATTCGGCAGGAGCCTTACCTTTACAACGACACCGTCGGCAACAATATCTTTTTAGGCCAAGACGCGAATCCTGAGAAAATGGATTTGGCGAAAAAATGCCTGTTGGAGTTTGGCCTGGAGGTTTTGGCTCCGACCTTGGAAGAAGTCCTTTCTTTGGAAGTGGGGGAAAACGGAAAAAAAGTTTCTGGCGGCCAGGCAAAAAGAATAGCGTTGATCAGAAGTTTGGTGAGCGATGTGGATGTCATTATTTGGGACGATCCTTTCTCTTCAGTGGACCTTTTGCTTGAGCGTCAAATCATTAAAACGCTAAAGAGCGACAAAAGGCTGCGGGGGAAAACTTTTATATTGACCTCTCACCGCTTCAGCACAGTCCGGTCTTGCGACTGGATAATATTTATAGAAAAGGGAGAAGGCGTAAAAGAAACAGGAAGCCGCAAAGAGCTTCTATCAAGGGACAGTTTGACGAATGAATACTTCAAAAAACAAATGGTTTGAATTCATTTACATTCCAGACAGCAAGCTGCTGATCTTTTTCATACTGCTGGCCTTGGCTGGAGCTTCGGTGTTGGGGTATTACACCCCGATTGTCGTGTCTTCTCTCTACGACAGCTTTCAAAAAGACGGCGAATTTATGCCTATTATTTGGGCGATTGGGGCGCTTTATGTCGGAGAGTATTTTGCCTCGGTGGTTTATCAACTCGGCCTTAGCCGCTATATTCAAAAATTATTGCAACAAATCCGTTCCAATAGCTACAAAAAGTGGATCTTGACCTACGAATCTATCGGAAAAGGAAAATTCGGTTCCCACAATTATCCAATGGGGGAGGTGATCGCCAGGATTTTGAACGACACAGAGGCGGTCATAGAAATGGTGAGTTCCGGCTCATTTAAAATCTTCATTGATTTCGCCTTCATCGTTTCAAGTCTAATAAGTTTTATAAAATTGAACACCGTCTCCGGCGCGGCGCTTATCGCGGCTGAAGTCCTGGTTTGCGTCGCCTTGATTCTCGCGAGTAAAAAAATGGCGAAGATTTACATGGCGGTGAGAAAATCCACCGGGCATTTGAACCGGGCCGTGGCCAATCTTTCGGGGGGCCTGCGCGACACCTTTCACACGCCCAACAACAGCTTCGCCTCAAAAGCCTCGGAAGCTTCCTTTGAAGATTTCTTGAAGAAGCAACTAAAGGCCAATGTATGGGACGCAAGTTATTTCGCCATCGCGGAATCTCTCTTTCCCATTTTACTGGCGTTGTTGGTCATCGTTTTTCCATATTCAAACATCACCGAAATGGCGATCATTGCGGCCATCATCGACTTGATTCAAAGATCTATCACCCCCATTAAAGAAATAGCTTCCAAGATTTCCGGGATCCAGAGAGCAAAAACAGGCATGGACAGGATTTTAGAATTCAACTCTGATCTTGCCACCATGCCGAAATCCAACATGGAAGACGAGCAATTTGTTATTGAGGACTTTAAAGCCCTTGAGGTTGAGATCTTTTCTTTTGTCTATCCGGCCATAAATGAAAACGACCCCCCGGCGTTTGAATTAAAGGACATCAATTTTAGAGGCAAAGCCGGACAATTGGTGGGCATTGTCGGCATGTCCGGCTCTGGAAAATCCACTTTGCTAAAAATTTTGTCCACCGACATCCTTTGTCCGGACTCTAAGATTAAAATAGAAAGAGAGCGCCATCCCTCCATCGAGTTTCAAGGGGACAATCTTGAGGGAATAGCGCAATACAAACGCCAAGTCAGCATTGTAAGTCAGGATTCACATGTTTTTAGCGAGAGCTTAAAGTTCAATATCACTTTTGGAGAAAAGAGCGAAAAAGAATTTAAAGAGTTTTGGACAAAGGTGAATGTTGAAATTCCCTATCTTAAAAAATGGGGCCCCCGCCCGGAGGACGTTATAAAAGCCAAAGATCTATCAATGGGCCAGAAACAGTTGGTGTCCGCTTTGAGGTCGTGTTTTTTACGCAAGCCAATCGTTCTCTTTGACGAGATATCTTCAGGACTTGATTCCGAACTGGAAGAAGCCCTTAGAAAACTTGTCCTCTTGATTCAAGAAAAGTCGTTAACGATTATCGTGGCGCATAGAGTGGAGACCATTTTAAAATCCAATTTGATTTTGGTGATGAAAGACGGACTTCTGGCAAACATGGGCACCCACGCCGAGCTCATGCAAATAGACGCCACGTATCAGGAGTTTCTCGCTCAGGTAAGCTCCTAGCTTTTGTTTTGCCCTCATTCTTGTCTTCATGTATTCTTTTGAAGTTATAATAATAGAGATTCAAATTTTTTAAGGAGTTAACATGCTTAAGACCATCTTGGGCGCGCTCGTCGGAGTCGCTTTTCTATTTTCTTGTGACAATGGCACGTCGGAGCCAAGCTATAAATTCCTCCAAGCTCCAAAAGAAGGAGTGGCGGCTAAAGTTGGAGATGTTCAAATCACCAATGAAGAGTTGAGAAAAGGGATAGAGGCCGATCTTTACGAGTTGGAACAAAAGATCTTTGACACCAAAATGAACAAGTTAAAGTCCTTGATCTTGGAAAAACTCATGATGAAAGATCCCAAGAAAAAAGGATTAACCAATGACGAGTACATGGACAAATACATCGCCAAAGAAGCGAAAGTGTCTGAAAGCGACATCAACAAATTTATAAAGGAAAAAAAGATTCCGCAAGAGCAGGTGAACCCCCAGATAAAGGAAAGGATTCGCGGTTATCTATTAACGGAAAAAAAACGGGACGCGGTGGAGTCGTGGTTGGCTAAAAAGACCAAGAAAACGGGCATTGAAGTTTATATTAAGAAACCAAGAAGGCCTTCGTATAATGTAGAAATCGGAAAAGCTCCGACAATGGGGAGCGAGGACGCTCCCGTCACAATTGTTGAATTTAGCGATTTTCAATGTCCCTATTGCGCCAAAGCCGCGGAAACAGTGAATCAAGTAAAAAAAGAATATGGAAATAAAGTAAGAGTCGTTTTTAAGCAGTTCCCATTGCCTTTTCATTCTCAGGCAAAACAAGCCGCAAACGCCGCATTATGCGCCTGGGAGCAAAAGCCGGGGTATTTTTGGAAAATGCACGACGAAATGTTCGCGGATCAAAGCAAGTTGAGCAAAGAAGCTTTGGCAAGTTCCGCTAAAAAGGTGGGAGTGAACGAGAATAAGTTCATGGAGTGCCTAAACGCCGGCAAGTACATGTCAATGATTAATCAAGATATTGAGCAAGGAAAAGAATTGGGAGTCAAATCAACTCCCACCTTTTTTGTGAACGGCAAACTCCTTCAGGGCGCCCAGCCTGTTGAAGCTTTTAAAGAGATTATTGAAGAAGAGCTATCCAATAAATAATTCTTAACGGGTAAATTTTTCCGCTTAAAGGCAAAATAGAAAAATTTACCCGAACCCCATCATCTGACCAAAAGTGCTATACTCATAAAGGGGCAGGAGGCTCCTTGAGAGGTTGTAAATGAATGGCGTAGATTATACCCAACGATTAAATCGGCAAAGAGAAAATTATCAAAAAACTATCGAGGACAACAACCGCGCCAACAAGCTCGTTCTTGAAGACATGAAAAACGCCAAAGAAACCCAACTAAAAGAAAACTCTCAAAACTATTTAGAAAAAAAACAAGACCTAGAGAAACAATACGTTGACCGCTACGAGAATCTCAACAAGTCTCAAAAACAAGCTCTGCAGGAAAAAAACAAAGCGTACGAAAACTCCTTGCGCGAAGAAAAAAAGAAATTTTCCGAACTTTCCCGCGATAAAATGAAAAATTGGCAGAGAAAAATTTCCAATATACAGAAGGAATACGATCATAATATTTCCGACACCAAAGAATTGGACGGCAAAATAAGAGAGCAGCTTAAAACAAACGCCGACAAAAGAGTTCGCGATGTCATGGCGGAAACGGAAGAAAAAGTCAAAAATTACAAAGAGAACGCTCTTGGCAGCTCTAAAGACGTTCAAGAAAAACTCGACTTAGAAAAAAGACAATTAATCGGGGAACACCAAAGAGACTTGAACAAGGTTTACCGGACGGAAATCCAAAAAAGAAACGATATTAAAGAATCGGCGACGAGAGACGTGGCAAAGCTGAGGCAAGCAAGAGAACAGGAAAGCGAGCAATTAAGGGAAAGAACGAAAAACAATATTGAGAAAGTCA
>JBBDND010000125.1:0-4828 GCA_040877865.1 Bacteriovoracaceae bacterium
CAGGTAAATGAATAGAGTGGGACCGATGACAATAACCTGCGCAAATCGAAAAATGGAAGACAGGGCAACTTCTCCAAAATGAAATCTAAAGGCGGTGGAGGTGTCAAGGTCCGGGTCAATATGGTGGGTATTGTGAAATCTCCAGAGAAACGGCCATTTATGATTAAGCCGGTGCCAATAATAAAAAGACAGGTCCAACAATAGAAATCCAAATAAAAATTTAATTTCAAAAGAACCTTCAAAAAGATTAAGCAGCCCAAATGAATATTCGGATGACATCGACATGGCCGTGAGGGCGCTTGGACGAACCAATAATAGGGCGATGACAAGGGTCAATCCAGCCATAAAAAAGTTGGTCGTCAGGCGCGGCAAAAGCCTCCGGCTAGGCAGTCTCAACGGAAACACTCTTTCCAGCGCAAATAAAAGGATAAAAAGGCCCATTACCGTCATGGTGGCAAAAGTTTCGTTTTCAACTAAAGCGCTCATTGTTTTATTAGAACCTTTTTATTATTATTAATCAATGTTCAAACTCTCTGTTGTCATTCCCACCTTTAACGAATCGCGCTCCGAGACGCTTCCAAAGATTTTAACGAAATTCAGCGCTTTAAACGAAGTTGAAGTGGTTGTTTCAGACGGAGGCAGCTCTGACAACACCATTGAACTTGCGCAAAGCTTTGGCGCAAAGATTGTTCATTGCTCCACTAACAGCCGGGCGCAAAGGCTAAATTTTGGCGCCCAGGCCGCCACAGGAGATTTATTGTTATTCCACCATCCTCGCTCAATTATTGATGCTGGAGGAATCGAGCATCTGATTAAACATTCCTCCTCTTTAGATTGGGGAGGATTCACGCATCGCTTTGATGTTGAACATCCACTTTTAAGTTTTACTTCTTGGTACTCCAACAAAGTTCGCGGCGCAATCTCCGGCATATTGTATTTGGACCACTGCATTTTTATAAAAAAATCCATCTTTGAAAACATGGGACCTATTCCTCCCGTGGACATATTTGAAGACACCATTCTCTGTCAAAGGGCGCTCAAGGCGGCCGGCAAACCAAAAATTCTCCCTTATCTTTCAAAAACTTCGGCGATTCGCTTCACTCAAAATGGAGTGTGCAAACAGGCCTTAAAAAATCAGTACTTAAAAATCCTTTTTTACCTTGGGGGCGACCATCGCAAAATGAACAAGTTGTATGAAGAGGACATCGCCTTGAACTCTCAATACCAATCAAATAAAAAAAAATAACTCACTTGGCGCTCGAACAGCTGGCGCCGCCCAGCACGCAAAATTCCGCGCAAAAAGGGTGGTTAAGATACACTTTCTTGTTAGAGTCTTTTAAAGAATTTCCAAGCACAAACTGGTCTTCATAGGCCAAAAGAGTGCAGGGCATGACCACCGGTTGGCCGTCGCCTTTTCTTTTAACCACCATTCGCTCAGAGGCGCACATCTGATCCTCGGGTTTTTTGTCGAGAATCCCCCAGCAAGCGGTGGTGATTTCAGGCAAATCATTTGAGCTTCCCATTTCGGGAAACACCACAAGTTTATTTTCCAAATCCAGCGCAATGCCGTTTTCTTCCAGCATTTTTTGGTGTCCGGCCCTGGAAGCGGCTTGGTCTTCTCCGAGCAGAGAGCGGCTGGCAATGGAGATGTTAAAACCCTCGTCATGCAGCCATTTGAGTTGATCCAGCGTTCTTTGAAAAGCTCCCGGGCCTCTTTCTTGGTCGTGCGCCGCCGCTGTAAAGTGGTCTAGCGACACCCTTAAATGCAGCTTGCTTCCATAGATCTTTTTAATTTTTAAAAGCGCTTTTTGATGTCTATTAATCACGCGGTTTGCGTTGGTGAGAATGAGAACTTCATGGCCGTAAGAAAGAACCGAGTCAATAATGGGGATGATATGGGGATTTAAAAAGGGCTCTCCGCCGGTGAGTCCCACAAATTGCGTTCCAAGCTCTTGCTCTTTAATCTCAAGCAAGTACTTCTCCACCTCTTGTTCTGTAATATACACGAGGCGGTCATTGGTGGGAGAGGATTCAATATAACAATTGGCGCACTCGAGATTGCATAAAGTACCGGTGTTAAACCAAAGAGTCTCAAGAGACTTGAGCTCCACATAGGCCCGGTCTTCTCCTTTGGCGGTTTTGCGCGTGTTTTTAAATTTTTCTTGTGTTTGCATCAGCAGCAGGCCCCTAGTTCATCTGATTTTTCATGGAGTTTGGCAAAAGGATTTTCAACCCCGCATCCGGGG
This sequence comes from Bacteriovoracaceae bacterium, assembly GCA_040877865.1. Taxonomy (GTDB): domain Bacteria; phylum Bdellovibrionota; class Bacteriovoracia; order Bacteriovoracales; family Bacteriovoracaceae; genus UBA845. The sequence continues at coordinate 2,247 of JBBDND010000125.1, forward strand.
AATATGCCAAAGTGTTTTTCAAAGCTTCCAATAAACTCGAAATGCTCTTTAAATCGGGATTTTTGCAGCATAAGAAAAGTGTTGCCGCAAACAGCCGCGGCTTTTCCTTTCTCAAACAAATGACCCTGGTCAAGCCTAAAGGCGTTGGGAGAGTCTTCCAACGTTCCCTTGTAAATAAGCGCTTGTCCGTAGTCTTCGCAGTCTCCTTCAAGCCCGTCAATTTTAAACAGGCGATAAGTGACGGAGTAAAATTCATATCCTCCAAGCTTTTCTTCCAGCTCTTTGTTTTCAATGGTGATGGGAGCGGCTTCCACCACTCGAGGATCGGAAAATCCGGCCTTCTTGGCAAAGGTCATAAAGTCGTTCCAATAAAGAGCCCCTCCAAGACACTCGCCGTAAATGACCGGGTCTTGCGCCAATTCTTGGGGAACTCTTTTGTTTACATAGACGTCGGAGAAATACATCTCTCCTCCCTGCTTTAGTTTTTGAAAACAGTCGTTTAAAACTTTTTGTTTGTTGGTGGAAAGGTTGATGACACAGTTTGAAATGATGAGATCAAAAGACTCATCTTGAATGTCTAACTCGTCAAGTTGTTCTATGTGGCCTTTTATGAATTCGACATTTTGCCTCTCATAACCAAATTTTTCCGTGTGATAATTAACATGCTTTTGAGCGACTTCTAGCTGTTCATCTGTCATGTCAACGCCAACAATATGCCCTTTTTCTCCAACCAGCTTGCTTGCCAGATAGCAGTCCCTTCCGGTGCCGGAGCCCAGATCAAGCATTTTTAGTCCCTCAAGATTTGTGGGGATGGTGAGTCCGCAGCCATAGTATTTAGCCAGCACCTCGTCGTGAATCTGGGACAAGATCTTTTTGATTTTTTCAGGATAATCAAAAGCCGTGCAGCAAGCGTTTGTTTTTAAATCGCTGGAGGTTTGTAGTTGTTTTCCATAATAGTCTTTGACGTCTGTTTGAATGTTTTTCATATTGACCCTCGTCTTCTAATTAATTATTCACCTGTGTCGTCAATTGTCAGGCGGGATATTGATCAGGCCCTTTTTTTAAGCTCTTCCAAAGTTTTCTTTTCAATTTCTTGAATATTTTCCCTCGACGAATCAGACTGTTTTTGATGAAGTTTTTGCAAGTTTTCACTCATGATTTTAATATGGTCGCGGTAGCGGGCGCAGTGTTTACACATCAACATGTGAGCGGCGATTTCCATTTTTAAAAAGAGCGGCTTTTTATCTTGGTCATTGGCCAATTTAAAAATTTCTTTACATGAAAGCATTACATTCCTTTCGCTTTTGCTTCTATGCATTCGCGCAGCTTGTTTTTGGCGCGATACAGAAGCACTCCCAAGTTAGTGACGGTAACATCTAAAATCTTACATATTTCCGGGGTGCTTTCTTCTTCTAGAAATTTTAGATAAAAAGCGCTTCTTTGAGTTATGGGAAGGGCCTGGGCGCACGCTTCAATAATTTCCATGGTTTCGCTTGCCTCCATAAAACGGTCAGGTTCCATAGGGGGATGGGTCCATCTGCCTTTTTCATCAAATTTGGCTTCCATTATTTCTTCAATTGAATCGTGTTTTTGGACTTTGGCTTCTTCTCGTCGCAGCTCCCTTGCCTTATTGTAAAGGATGCCAAATAAAAATGTTCGCACATGGGAATTGCCTTGGAAATTTCCCACAGCGTCGTAGAAGGAAACCCAGGTGTTTTGGGCAAGTTCTTTTGCGGCGTTTTCATTAAATCCCATTCCCAGACCGGCCCGATAGAGATGCTCGGTGTATGCCATTACCATCGCTTCAATGGCAGTGGAGTCTTTGTTTCGAAGTCTGCCTAAAAAGTCTTTGGAATTAAAAAACTCTCGCTCTTTTTTATTCATTTGTTTCCTTGCTGACGAGCGCTTATATTAAGCGGCTTAAGTTAAATTAACTGGCGAATGTTTATATCTAAAGTTAATCATATCCTGAAAAATATAACTTAAAAATATGAAATTCATCAAGCCTACGTCGAGTTTGTTTGCCTTTGCCCAAGATCGGAAGAGAATATTTGGCGATTTTAACCAGCCAGAAGAATGAATGCGTTTTTTTTGCGCGGGGCGCTATGGTCGATGATGAAGTTCTCTTTTTTCTTCACGGGCGTCTTAAAGCTTGGCCAGATCATCATTTGTCTTTCCTGATATAGTTCAGAGATATTACAAGTTTAAGCAAATTTTGTAATATATTCAGAGTTTTTAGCACTAAAGACTGTGTCTCTTAAGTAAAAACTTAAATAGAGGAAAAATTATGAAAGTTTTATTAGTGTTTTTATTCTTTGCGGCTCAAGGATTTGCCGCTTTTGACCAGTCTCACTCAAAATGGCAAGAATTTTTAAAGAAGCGCATTAAAAAAGAGGGCAATCAAACCTTGGTGAACTACGGCGCCGTGAAAAAAGATTATGAAAAATTAAAGTCCTACCTGCTTGAGTTGGAAAATGTTTCCCAAGAAGAATTCGAAAAATTTGAAAAAGACGAAAAACTCGCCTTCTGGATAAACGCCTACAACGCTTACACTCTCGACATTGTGGCCAGGCATTATCCCG
>JBBDND010000126.1:0-25871 GCA_040877865.1 Bacteriovoracaceae bacterium
TTGAATCCAGAAGTGTCTGAAATCATTCTTAATAGTTCGCGATAGCCCACATCGTTGACATTGATGGATATTTTCTTGCCAACATATTTTTTTACGCCAGATTGAGTGAGGTTTTGCAAAATGTCTTCAACGCTTTGAGATTTAGGAATATTAATTCTCTCTTCCAGCTCTTCTTGCGCTTTGGAAACCTGAGCGCCCTCGGCTCGTTTAAGAGTGGTCCTTGAAAAAGCTCCGAATCTATTTTCAATATTTAAAACAATTCGACTTCCTTTTTGTTCCAGGATGGAGCGAACATTGTCTCTTAATTGGATGGCAAAACGAATGGCATTCTTTTCCCCCGGTTTTTTATAGGGCGAGACAAAAACGGCGCTGCCTGAAAATTCAGAGGTGTCTATTCCCCTAAGCAGATTCTTTGGAGCCGCCACATTTTTGAGATCTAGAATGATTTGCTTGTCGTCTTTGATGTGAGTTCTTTCCGCAAAAGCTTCATTATCCAAATCAATGATGAGTTTGGATATTTCGCCCTCTTGCAAAAAATTAACAGCTTTTATTTGAGCGGGATTCTCTTCTGAAACGGCCCATAGGCTCATAAAAGAGAAAATGCACAAAATCCATTTTAACATATAACCTCTTCCGTAAAGTTACTATGTCATTATCTTACCAAATTTATTTAGAAATAGGAATAACTGTCTCTAAATATTCAAGTTCTCCATAAATATTTGTCACTTTTTCCACCAGAATTATACCTCCTGGCAGGATTGCTTTTATTTCGGCTTCATTCGGCCCAAGAGTCATGCCTTCTTTAATAGTAAAAGTGGTTGGCTCATTGCCGACTTTCACAAAAGCTCTTCTTTCCGGGCCAATAAAAACTCCTGTTATTTTAATAGAGTCCAAATCCACTTGGCCTAATTGCGGCACATTGGTAAACACCCCTTTTTGAATAGGCGTGGTGGACGCTCTTTCAACCCTGGTCTTTAATTTTGGCGGTTGAAACGGATCGCGAAGCTCAAATGGCTCTTCAATATCGCTTAATTTTTTAAATACCTTTTCAACCTCGCTGGTGGCGGGAGCGCTCTGCGCAAAAGAACTGGTCACAAACAGGGCCAAAAGACTGAGGAGCGCGGAATTAATTAATATTGAATTGTTTTTCAATTTCTTCCACCCCGCTTTTTTCTTTATAATTCTTATTATATCTAAAAGACTCAACTTTAGTTTGTAAATCAATAATTTGAAAACGGCTGCGCACTTTTTCAGAAATATGCTTTATTTTAACTTCTTTCACATTAAGAATTCTTTCCGCCTTGGACAAGCTTTCAAAAAAGATCAGCGCTTGCAAAAAGGTGCCGCGTCCTTGGAATTGGTATTCTTTTGCAAAATAAAAGCCGTGATCCGCTTCATTTCCGGGAGATTGATTCGGCTGCTTCATTTTAAGATCAGTCGCCATATTACCCAGCAACTCTTGCACCTCGGCGTCGTTAACATCCGATGGCAACTGTTTTTGCACTTTTTCAATCTGCTTGACAACTTCTTGGACCCTGTCCTTGGTGGAGCTTAAATTCTTTTTAAACTCTTCTATTTGAGAAAGTTTAGTTTTCTCCCGCGCGATTTTGGTTTTCAAAACCGGCGTCTGGGTAATCAAATTTTGATAGGCTTCGTCTTTTTCAGAGTAAAGCATAAAAAGACCCTGAGCGGCATAAGCGATAATAAACCAATGTATGTTTTTAATTAATACATTTTTCATTCAAAACTCGCCACGGTTGCTTTAATCTCAAAAACCTCCAAATGCACATCATCCACCATATTGGGAATTGATTCCGGCCGTTCATAGCTGATATTTTTTTGAAAGAATATGGAATTCTTTAGGTTTTCAAGAAAGTTGCCTATATTTTTAAAATTTTTAGAATAACCTTGCATAGTGATGTCTTTATCATTGAGCTCCAACGAGGTAAGCCACACCCCTTCCGGAATATTTTCTGAAAGATACTTAAACACCTTAAATGGGTTTTGACGCTTATTGATAATTTGCTTTACCACCTCAAGCTTTTTTGCAAGTTTCGTTTCCCGATCTTTTAGAGCGTCAACTTGCTTTTCTATATTCCCCATCGCCGCCACTTTACCGCGAATTTCGCGATATTCTTTATTCAAGCTTACTTGTTTTGCCTGCTCCTTGGCCATGGCTTCCTCGTAATAAGACTCGATAAACCCCTCCGGCACATAAAGGATAACCAGCGCCAATACAATCATTTTGACATTGATTAAACTTAAATCAATGCCGCCAATATTGGTTAAAGAAGCCTCTTTTCTAGAAGGCGATAAGTTAATCTCAATCATTATATCTTCCTAAGCCCAAGACCCATTGCCACCAATCCAGTGGTGGCGATACTGTCAATGTCTTCTTCATTAAAGGCTTTTTTGTCGTATTCTATGGCGTCAAACGGATTTAAATATTGAGGCTCGATATCCACCACCTCTTGCAAGGTTTCGATAAGGCCTGGCAATCGACAACTGCCGCCGGTAATATAGCAGTACCCCACTTGCTCTGAAGAGCCCGCCGCGATAAAGAAGTTCAAAACTTTTCTAATCTCCCCCATCTGGCTTTGCAATTGAGAATGAATAATGGCCACAATTTCTTCCGGCAGATTTCCGTTTTCATCCCCTTGAGTTTTTAAATCTTCAGCTTCTTCATAGGAAACTCCCATTTGTCGCTGGATCTCTTCTGTAATAAGCACCCCGCCCACTGGAATTTCTTTGCTAAGAATAGGGCCGCCGTCTTTGTAAACCAAAACAGTGGTGGTTTGGGCTCCAAAATCAATGATTACGCTGCCCGCTTCACCAACGTCTTCCAGGGCGTCGCCCATGGCAAGCTCAAATAAATTATTAATGGCAAAAACGTTCAGATCCACTCTTTTGACGATAAGCCCCGCTTCCTGCAAATACTCCGTGTAGGTTTCGGCAACACCTATTTTTACCGCCGCCACCACCGCGTCAACCACGTCGTCTTCTTCAATCTTTGCAAGAATGGCGTAATCGACTTCAGATTCGTCCGCTCCAAAAGGGATGTACTGCTCGGGCTCCCATAAAATATTGTGTTCCACATCTTCTTTAGAGCCGTCTGGCACCTGCAATCTTTTACTCATGGTGTTTGGCCCGTCCATCCCAAGATTGCAAATACGCGCTTTAATTTTGGCGTCTAGCAGCGCTTGCTTCAGGGCGTCTACAATTTCTTCCGGCTTTTGAATTTCATCTTCTATAATGGCGGCTTCCGACAAAGGAATGGCGGCGTAGTGATCGAGTCTGTAACGATTTTTTTTGGGATTGGATAAAAGCGCAAGCTTGACAGCGCTTAGACCGATGTCCACGCCAATGAGTTGGCCCTTTTCAAAATTGGCCATAAAATCTTTATATTTTTTTGCAAGCTCTGACAATTTCCCGTCCCTGATAAATTATCAATAAGTTATTATACCTAAAAGATTTTTCTTCTATCAAGGTTTTATACCGCAAAATGTTAATTAAAGCCAAAAGGATTAATTTGCGCGAATACCTGAGGAAAGAATATTTGTATGGCGGCTACCACTAGAATATATGGCCCAAAGGCCAAGGCGGTGTCTTTATTCATTTTTTTTGAAATGATAAGAGCTATGCCAATGACTGAACCTAGCAAACTACTCATAAATATAGTGTTCATCACCCCAACCGGTCCAAGCAGGACTCCCAAGATTCCAAAAAGCTTGATATCGCCGCCTCCAAGTCCAATTTGTCCTCTTAATTTGTAAAAAAGAAGCGTTACAAGGTAGGGACCTAAAAAGCCCACCAGTCCTCCAATCAGCCAATGGGGCAAAGGATTAGTTAGAATGGAGTAAGGCAGAGTGATCATTAATAAATAAAGATTTAATTTATCCGGCAGTATCTGGTGTTCAATATCGATTAGAAAATGGGCGAGAAATATGGCGGCGATGGAAAATTCCACCACAAAGCGCAACATTTCCAGGTGAGTGATTTGCAGCAAATTGATGTCGCTTGGAAAGAGCAAGAGCGCGAAAAGGCCGGTTAGCAACTCAACCAAGGGATAGCCCCAGCTGATGGCAACGTCGCACTCGGAGCACTTTCCTCTTAAAAGCAAATAACTAATTACGGGGATGTTTTCATGCCATCTGATTTTATGACCGCATTTAACGCAACTGGAGCGGGGCTTTACCACCGACAAACCTCTAGGAATGCGATGAATCACCACATTTAAAAAGGAGCCGATTAACAAACCAAAAATAAAGACAAGGACCTGTACAGCAATCATTAATCTAGACTTTTTCTTTTAAAGAGATAGGCGATAATCAACAAAAGCGCCAAAGAGTAAACAAAACTATAACTCAGAGTTGCCGCGAGGTTGGCTCCTCCTATGTTGGATTCATACAAAATATGGTCTTTTAAATTAAACCTGTAAAATCCCGGCAATACAAAGTCATAAAGATTTATCGCCTTTTGCAACCAGACGCGATTTAAAACAAAAGAAAGGCTAGAAACTTCATGAATGGCGTAACCGGAAATATAAAGAAAGATTGTAAATAATATCGAGAGCACTTGGTTTGTAAGCAAAGATAGTAACGTGATGACCAACAACACCACAATCGCCTCTAAAAATATAAAAAAGATTTGCCAACCGATAAGACTGTCAAAATTTCCGCCGGAAATAAAATAAACCAAGAGTGAAAGTGATGCTAAGATAGAGATGTTCATAGTCAAAACTCCTATCAAACCGAGCAACTTTCCCAAAATGAATTCCACTCTGGAGACGGGCCTTGAAATAATCATATAAATAGTGCGACTTTCAATTTCTTTTTTAAGAAGATTGGCGCCAAAGAAGATGGCGATTGCGATAGAGCTTAAAGACAGCGCCCCCAGGCCAAAGTCAATAGCCACTCTCTGCGGAGCGCCATAGGTGAATTGATGAGCGACAAAAGTGATCACGACAAGACCAAGACCTAAGAAAAGAATATTGTACAAAATCTTGCTCTTAAGGATTTCCATAAGAGTAAAACGGGAAATAATTAGAATTTTTTTAATATCTATCATCGTTTTTAGTTTTGTAGAAGATTTCCTCTAAAGTCGGTTTATGTTGGTTAACACTGATAATATTAACGTTATGCTCTATTAACTCTTTAATCGTAGCCTGTTTTTCTGAATCTTTAACTTCAATAGATTCAACTTGATCATTTCTCATGTATCTTATGGTGGAAAAGGGCTTTAAATTTTTATTGATAATCATGTCCACTTTTCCTTCGTAATGAAGTTTGCCTTCTTTCAAAAAAATGACTTTTTCGCAGATATCCTCCACATCAGAAATGATATGGCTGCTAAAAAACACTGTTTTTCCTTGCTGATGAATTTCCACGATAATGTCTTTTAACTCTTTTCTTCCTAAAGGATCCACTCCCGACAAAGGCTCATCCAAAATAATCAGCTCAGGGTCATGAATAATAGTTGATAAAAAACCTAACCTTTGAAGCATCCCTTTGGAGTAATTTCTTATTTGTCGGTCTAGGGCGAAATCAATTCGAAATTTGGGAGCCCATTTTAAGATCACTTCTTTAAGTATTTTGGAAGGAACGTCACATAAGCTTCCAACGTACAGACAAAACTCACGACCAGTTAGAGAGGGATAAAAGTAAGGCCTTTCAGGCAAATAACCTACTTTAGAGAAAATCTCCTTTCGCGTGCTGCCAAGTCCAATATATTCAACCTCTCCCTTAGATGGCGGTATAAACTCCATTGCTATTTTCAAGCTTGAAGTTTTTCCCGCTCCATTGGCGCCCAGAAATCCCACCACCGTGTTTTTCTCAACCTCGAAAGAAACCTTCTCCAAAGCTGTGAACGATTTGGTAAAAATGTCCGTGTCAAAAACTTTGGTAATATTATTGAACTTCAACATACACTTATTTTTATGGTTTACAGTTGTTCTGACAAGATTTATTGAAGTCTCCGGATAAATTAGGTTAAAATGCGATATGACCATAACTCGTCAAAACAGCAATTTTATACACTCTCTGCTCTTTGTAACCCTCCTAATTTCTATGTTGTATGGCAGCCATTATTTAAAAAGAGCTTTTATGTACGGGAAAATCGAGGTCTCTGCGCAGGAGTCAGTCTTAAACTTCAACAGTAATTTCTTAAAAATATTTAGCATGGGTCAAAAGCGGCTGATATCAGACACGTTTTGGATCAAAACATTGCTTGACTCTGACCTGGAGCACTACAACAAAAGAGATCTAAACTCTTGGATGTATCTTCGCTTTAACACCATTTCGGAGCTGGACCCTCTCTTTAAAAGCAATTATGTGTTTGGCGGAAAATATTTGGCTATCGTGAAAGACGATATTCTCGGCGCCAACAAGCTACTTTTGCGGGGACTTAAACACTTTCCGGAGGAAAAAGACATTATTCAGATGCTCGCTTTTAATTACACTTTTGAATTAAACGATTTTCACAATGGACATTATTTTTACAAGAAGTTAAGCCAGTTTCCGAATAGTCCGGAATTCATCTCCTCTCTTTTGGTGAAGATTCAATACGCCGACTCTTTGGATCTTGACGAGGCTCTGGCTTCCCTAAAAAGTCTTCTCAACAGCGAGAGCGACTTGAACAGCGCAATGGCCGCTAAACTTCAAAAAGATATTCACAACATAACCATCCAACTAGACCTAGAATGTCTAAACCTAGGGGGAAATAATTGCTCCAAAAAGGATCCAAACGGCATGGGGTACAAAAAAAGGAGAGGGGTTTATGTTGCCCCAGGAGATTATTCGCCATACAAACTTCATATCAAAAGAACTAAACCATAGTTTTTTAAGAGAATTCAGCAGGCGTTTACTATGACTATTACAAATGAAAAAAAGGCTCAAAGGCATATTAGTAAATATGAAAATACAAACTTTATTCATAGACACGTTTTAAACGCCTTTCAAAACAAGCTATTAACACTAATGAATAAAAAGTATAAAAATGTCTTAGAAATAGGCTGTGGGGAAGGATTGTTATTAAAATCTCTTCTAATCAAAGGCTTTATGACGGAAAGTTATTGTGGGATTGACACCAGAAGAGAGGCGATAAAAGTGGCGCAAGAGATTCACCCCAACTTTTCTTTTAAGTGGACGGCTTATCAAGATTTCGCAACCACAAAGAACTTCGATTTGATTATTTGCAGCCAAGTTTTGGAGCATTTAGAGGAGCCTTCACAATGTTTGCAAAAAATTGCAGAGCTGGCTAACAATGAAACAGATATTGTTTTGTCCGTTCCCTGGGAACCTTGGTTTATGCTTTCAAACTTTGTCAGGGGAAGGGACTTACTAAGTTTCGGAAACCATCCAGAACACATTCAACATTGGTCAGCGTCTTCTTTTCAGAAGTTGGCGAGAAAACATTTTAGCGCCAATCACTTGGCCCTTTCGTTTCCATTTTTGATAATAAAGTCGAACTTATGATTAACAAGTTATCCCACCTTCAAAAACATATCCCCCTTGCAACGTTGATATTCTCATGGTTTTCAATACTACATTTCGGCTTTTTCAATATCTTTAGCCAGAGCGACTTGTTCATGCAACACGCTCATTACTCCGGTGATATTGGCGGTTTAACAAATATTTATAACTTTTTTCAACTAGGTGGAGTCTTACACAGGCCTCTGTTCGGGTATATCTCTTTAGATATTGTTTTAAACTACATATTCCGGGACGAGTTTATAATACCCAAGTTGATATCTATCATTATTGGTTCATTGAACGGGTACTTGGCTGTTATCTCATTCGAAAATTTCAAAGGGTTTAAACTAACCCTTGAGCAAAAAACCATCACGCTTTTAACGTTTACGTTTTTACCAATATTTGGATGGAGATTGCAAGCTGGCCATTACAGCATGATGTTTGCAATTAATTTTCTCGCTTTGAATGTTTGGATTTTGTCTTGTTTTGCGGCTAAGAGCTACAAGATTAAATACTTGTTTTTTTATTTTTTGGTTCTTTTTAATCATCTGACCTATCCCCCCATCGCGCAAGTTTTTATTTACATTGGTTTATCGCTAATTCCTTTATATGTGTACTACCTGTACAAAAACAAGGATTCCCGCTCCTACTTCCTATACTTCTCAGGATTTAACCTCTTAACCGTACTTGCGCACTTCGACCAATTTTACTTGTTTTTACAATTATCCGCCTCCGGAGAATTCTCGAGATCGTATCAACCCGCGATTTACACTTACTTTCAAGCCTCATCTAAACACTTCCTTTCAATGTTTACTTTTAATAAATACTTGCTATCCAAGGTGGAGTTCCAAAGTTTTTTGTTTCATGAGTTCAATTATCCGATTTACTTGATCTCTCTTTTCCTATTGTTGAAAAACTTCAAAAAACATAGAGCGGTTTTTTATTACTTCATGTTCATCCTGACATGTGGTGTTGTTTTAGCCGCGGGACCCTTTGGGGTGGACGAGCTTTTCAAGCAAGTCCCGCTTCTAAAATCTTTTAGGGTGCCTGCCAGGTATTTTATAATTATAAGTTACGCTCTTGTTTTCTACGCTTTTTATTGTTTGCTTGACCAGACTCGCTCCGGCCCAAAAAATCGGATATTTTATCTCATCGGTCTAATCATACTCTGCAAGTTTGTAGGCCTAATTGTCATTGAAGGGCTCTTATTACTCGCAACTTTAGGTTACGCGTTGTCCGCGCTCTTTAAAAAACACGAGCTTCAAAGCTTTTCGATCATCGTTATCGCGCTTATCGCCTTGTTGAACATAAAGTTTTTCGATGAAAATATAAGTGTTATGAAAAAAGACTCGGAGAGACTAAGCGCTCAAAAGCTTAAAATTTTAGAGTTGGTGGCTTCCAAGAACCCGCTTAATAAATACTTCATAATGAACGAGTTGACTCTCCCGCAAAAAAACACAGGCCTCTTTTTTAAAATTGGGAACTTAGACGGATATGGATTTCCAGGCATAAGGTTTATAAAACTTCACTCATTCTTATTAGACGAACCCTTTAACAACCAAAGAGTTGTTTATAAGAGCTTGCCCCTGGAGAAGCATAACGTACTGAACAAGATGTTTAGGCTAAAGGGGCTTTTGAGTTACAAAGATTCTGGCTGGGAATTGGAGGAATATAAAAACTACCCTGTCCGAAAAAATGTCAAAATTCACCGATATGAAGACAAAACTGAGCTTTAAAAGATATCAAAACCAAATATGAAAATAATGAGTATTTCAAAAAAAATATATTTGTAGAAGAAAAATTTCCAAAGAGCGGCGAATTGAAGGTGTGTGATTTTAAAATTTCAGAAGTTTCCTCTAGGATCGTGATTAATGACATCAAATCCATAGAATATCCCTGCTTAATAGTTTTACCGTACAATTATTCTTCATTATTAAAAGCCAATAATTCCAAACTATACGCTGTGGACTATGTAAACATCGGCCTTTTGGTTGAGGATAAGAATAAAGAACAAATTGTTGTCTCCGCGCGGTATGATTTTAAAAATTACATCATCGCCAAAGTCGGATTATGGTTCTTTTTGTTGATTGGATTTTCGCTTTATCAGTACAAGGTTGCGCATGTAAATAAGAGAGTTCATTGAAGTTCCTAAAATGAATATGGGGTCTTTTCTATAAATTGAATATGAAAATAAAAGGAGAGATCCGACTATGGAAAAATACCAGAAGGATGTGGGGATATAACTTTCGCCTTTCTTTTCTGATGCCACCCACTGAATTAAAAACCTTAGGCCAAAAAGCGCCTGGCCCAAACCGCCAATTAATAGCCATAAAGCTTTGACTGTTAGCAACAATTTTCTCCAATAAAATGCTTTCTACTAATAATTGTATTATAATATCATAAGTATTTTAAAGAATTAAAAAAGTAATTATTATGGATGTTTCAATAATTGTGCCCGCTTTCAACGAGGGCGACTCTATTAAAGAGCTTTATGAAGAAATTAAAAGAGCCATGTCCGACAGGGTCTACAGCTTCGAAGTCATTATTATAGATGATGGCAGTACTGACAGAAGCCACCAAGTCATTAAAAGCATAAGTGAACATGACAGCAATTTCAAATACCTTTCCATGGTTAAAAACTGCGGTAAATCTGTAGCGCTTAATGAAGGCTTTAAAGTTTCATGCGGAAAATATATTGTGACAATGGACGCGGACCTCCAAGACGACCCTAATGAAATTCACAATTTAATTTCCAAGTTGGAGGATGGTTTTGATGTCGTAACTGGATGGAAAAAAGAACGAAAAGATCCTCTTGAAAAAAGAATTCCATCAAAAGTTTTTAACCTTGTCTTAAGAGTTGTTTCTGGATTGAAAATTAATGATTTCAATTGCGGATTAAAGATATACAAAAAAGATGTGGTCAAACATTTAAAAATTTACGGGGAACTGCATCGCTTCATCCCAATGATTCTGCATTTCAAAGGATTTAACGTTGCCGAAATTCCAGTAAAGCATCGTAAAAGAAAATATGGCAAATCCAAATACGGGCTCCACAGATACTTTGTGGGGTTCATGGATTTATTAACCATTATTTTAACTGTAAAGTTTAAAACAAGACCATTGCACCTATTTGGAGGGGTAGGTGTATTAATTTTTTTAGTTGGTTTTTTGGTTTTATCATATCTGTCTCTGTTATGGTTTTTAGATATAAGGCCCATTGAGGCCAGACCGCTTTTCTTCTTGGGCATCCTCTCAGTGCTTTCAGGCATTCAATTTGTAACTACGGGGTTAATAGCGGAGTTAATCACAAAAAATGATCCAAACTTGGAAGAGTATATTTTAAAAGACACAAACATTAATGAACAAAGCGACTTATGAACCCTAACAAAAATTTCGCGCGGGCCTGCGCTTTAATTTTGACCCTTGCATCTGCGTCCCTTTATATTGTCCCCTTTTTTAACGAACCAATCATGGTTGATGAACACCTTATCATTACCCCCTTAAAAGAGGTTGATTCCCTGTCGGGTTTGATTTCTAAGTACAAAGCCAAAGAAATATATGACCTTCAACCTCTAAGAGATTTAAGTCATTTGTTGGATATTAAAATTGAATCGTTAACCGGGTTCAAACAAGCGCCACTTTTTAACAATCTAATTCTTCTTTTTGCCATTTGCGCTCTAATTTTTCATATCGCTGGCCGCTATCTAAATAAAAAAAAAGCTTGTTTCCTTGTCTCTATTTTCCTATTCCATCCTTTGGTTTTTCATATCTTTGTTGAATATACCTCACGCAAACACATACTAAGCTTTTTATTCGTTTTGTTGATTATCAAGCTTTATCTGGGAACGAATTTTCAGGGGAGGGCAAATAAAGTCAAAGGTTCTTTCCTCTTTGTCTTTTCTTGCTTGTCGCAACCTATCAATATTTTTCTCCCCGTGTACACTTTTATTTTAGACCTGAATCGGGGAAAGAGAATTAAAGAGGGTCTTAAAAACAACCTTCCCCTATTTATCACGTCCTTTCTCTTTGGAATTGGGAACCTCTACTATTTTACATTTGTTTTTAAAGAAATCACAGGTGTTTCAAAAATTACATTTTTTAACCCGGGTGAAGCTTTGCTATCATTGGGAAGGTATTTCACTCAAATTTTTCTTCCTCTGAACTTCAGCATGTTTTATTTCCAGGGTTCGGTCCTTTCTTTAATCGGGCTGCTGCTCGGAGTGGTGTTGCTTTATTTTACAATCAAAAAGTTGAAACCGCTTCACGTTTTGATTACTTGGCTGCCGTTACTTCTTATTTTTTTCACTTTAAATTATAAAGTTACGAATGTTTTTCTTTTTAATACTTATCTGCTAACCCCTCTGACGTGTTTGCTTATCTTACTGGGGTTCATATTAAAGAGAATAGCTCTTAAACCTAGTCTCATGATTCTCCCCGCTCTTTTATTCTCCATTTCTTTAAAATACTCGCTTCTTCGCGCCGACCCCTTAAACTACTTCATTACATCGTATGAAAAAGAGCCTACCTGTCAAGTGCTTCAGTCGATAGTTCACTACTCAATGGATGAGATGGATTTAAATACTTTTAGTTCATATTCCAAAGAATGGCTAAACCGCAAATGCAATTATTTTAATAAAAAAAATGTTTTTCTTCGAAACGTTATCCTATCTCACATGATTTTAATTTCTCCTGAATTTGATAAACAGAAAAAACATCGGTTTTTTGAAGAAAAATTTATCAATGAAAGAGACAAACACATTCTTTTTGCGGCAACTGAGATTCTAAGCAAGAATTCAAATTCAGCTAAAATAACAGAATATTTAGCGTTTTACAGCTCGGTTAAAAAAAAGACTGTCTTTGTTTCGAAAGGGACTTTCGCCGGAAAAATAGTGGTTAATCATTGCCAAAAATTTTCAGAAATAAAAGGCTGTGAGGACTTTCTTGCGTATTTTAAAAGAATGGAAAATGAAAAATTTGATGTCAAATATAAGTTGAAGATAGAGACTCCTCGTTAAGAGGAGTCTCTTCGCAGTTATTAGTATCCCGGCTGGACAATTGTTAATTTCTTATCCTGGTTCATGTTTATTATGCTTCTATCACCATCAGCTTCTTTGCCTCCCATAATGACTCCTTCTGCCGACAGTATAAAAGTTTGGGAGTCTCCATCTGATTGAGTCCCTAAGGCAGAGGTTTGCAGCCCCGAATCCACGACTGTGGCCCCCACACCTTTGCCAGCGGCAAACCAAGTGTCTCCATCGGCGGTCGCCAAAGTACGCGAACAACTATCTGAAAACAGGCCGGAACTCTCGGCGCTTTCATATGCCGTCGCGTTTATAGCCGCGGCTTGATCAATGCCAATCGCATAATATCTTGAATCCGCTTGAGTGGAAGGGTCATACCCCATGTAGGTAAAGCAGTTGTGATAAATCCCAAAATCCCCATAAAACGCCTGTTCGGCGGTGTACGCAGCCGCTAACTGCACCTTGGCTTCGGAACTTTTAGCCTTGGCCTGATAGGTTTTAAAGTTTGGAACAGCGACAGCAGAGAGAACTCCAATAATCGCGACAACAATCATAAGCTCTACCAGCGTAAAGCCTAACTGATTGCTCAGTCTAGTGTTAAATCTTTTCATTTTCTACTCCTTTCCCTTAAACATTGAGAGTTTAAGCTTTTAACCGAAGACTACATTGAGAGCAGTCTTCTAATATTAATATTTTAATCTAGTTCAATAATTATTCGGCTAAAGTATTAATTAAGTTAAAAGTTTTTTTGCTTTCCTTTGTAAAACCAAACACTTAGCCTCCCGCTCCGCCGGCCGACATAAAGATTGGCAGATACATGGCGATCAAAACCGTGCCAATCATGCCGCCTAAGCCAACTAAAATTGCCGGTTCTATCAGTTTGGTCATATTTTCAATCAGCTCTTCCGTTTCTTGCTCAAAAACATCCGCCACTTTGATAAGCATCTCGTCCAGGTTGCCGGTGGATTCTCCAACTTTCACCATTTGATTCACCAAAGGCGGAAAGTAGCGAATTCGTCCCAGGGGCTCGGTGATAGACTTCCCTTTCATAACCGCTTCTCTGACGCCTCGGATGTCTTTTTGGATTTGGGTGTTGTCTATGGTTTCGATGCACACATCCAACGCCTCCAAAAGATCCACCCCGGCGCTAAGCATAGTGGCTAAGGTTCTGGTGAACCCGGAGAGATTGCCTTTAATTATAATTCCTCCAAACACCGGCGTTTTCATGGTGAAGCGGTCCCATTTTATTTTGCCTTCTTTGGTTTTAATAAAATTGACGAATAAAAAGCCGCCCACCGCAAAGGCCGGCAACATTAAAAGCGTGTATTCTTGGAAGAAGTCGGAAGTGTCGATAACAAATTGAGTTACTCCTGGAATTTCCTGCCCGGAATCTTCCAACATGCCTACAAATTGTGGAACAACAAACACCATCAGCCCCCACGTGACCGCCAGTCCAATCACCAAAACAATGATGGGATAGGTCATGGCGCCTTTTATCTTTTTCTTTATGGCCTCTTGTTTTTCCATGAATTCGCTAAGCTTGTTTAGAATGGTGTCCAAGATCCCCGCGGACTCTCCCGCTTTCACTAGCGAACAATAAAGTTTGTCAAAGCCTTTTTGAGCGGACATGCCCTCATGCAAAGATTTCCCCCCGCCCACGTCTTCCATCACTTTTTTGATGGCGACTTTTAAGGAAGGATTTTTTTCCTGCTTTGCTAAAATTTCCATGCACTCCAAGATGGGAACGCCGGCGTTTATGAGAATGGAGAGCTGTTTGGTGAAGCGGTTCAGCTCCAGTTTGCCAAAAGGCTTAACAAAGCCTTTTTCAACCATGAGCATGCCAAGGTCAATATCCAACGGACTGGGAGCGACGACTTTTTTGGTCCGCACGCCTTGGCGACGCAACAAGCGCTTAACGTGCCTGACGTCTTTGCCATCGATCTCGCCTTGGACCTTTTTGCCCTCGGCGTTTACTCCTTCGTATTTAAACTTTCCTTGCGCCATTAGTTATTCCTACTTTTTTTCAATTCCCAGCATCTTGGCCATCTCTTCCGGGTTATTTGAATAAGACATGGCGGCCTCAGAGTCAATAAGTCCTTTGTCCAACGCCCGCTTGATGCTTTGATTCATAGTGACCATATGGCTTTTTTCCTGATTGATCTGCATCTGAGAATAAACCTGATGCAGTTTATCCTCTCTGACCAAGTTTCTGATGGCGGGAGTCATTCTTAAAATTTCTTGAGTCAAAACCCTGCCGCCACCTTTTTTGGGAAGCAGCTGCTGCGCCACCACTCCTTGCAAGACAAAAGACAAAAGCGTTCTAATTTGTTCCTGACGATCCGCCGGAAAAACATTGATTACTCTTGAGATGGTTTGAATGGTGGAGTTGGTGTGAAGCGTTCCAAAAACCAAGTGTCCCGTTTCGGCGATTTCCAAAGCCGCTTCGATCGTTTCCATGTCTCTCAGCTCCCCCACTAGCACGATGTCGGGGTCTTGGCGCAAAAGACTTTTTAGCCCGTTTTTAAACTTTAAGGTGTCCACCCCAATCTCTCTTTGATTCACAATGCTGGATTTATGAGAGTGAACAAATTCAATGGGATCTTCCAGTGTTATAATATGCCCCGGCTCATTGGTGTTTAGCCGATCGATGATGGACGCCAAGGTGGTTGATTTGCCCGATCCAGTGGGTCCGGTGACCAAAATAAGGCCGTTGGAGACGTCTGTCATATCGAGCAAAACTTTGGGCAAACCCAATGATTCGAAATCCGGCACTTGCGTGGGAATTTGCCTAAACACGGCCGCGACTCCGCCTTTTGCATAAAAACAATTGGCCCTAAATCTGGCCAGGCCTTTGACGCCAAAAGAAAAATCAAGCTCCAAGTTTTTCTCAAGCTCCGAGCGCTGAGCTTCGGTCAATATTTGATACACCAATCTTTTTGTGTCGTCGGAAGTGAGCGGCCCGGTTTTCACTCTGACGATGTCGCCGGATATGCGCATGCCCGGGGAAGTTCCCACCGTTATATGCAAGTCTGAAGCGCCGTTGTCCACCATGACCTTAAAGAGTTGCTGTATTTGCAGATTTTGAGCTCCACCGGCCGCTTGTGTTTTAGTTCTTGTAGCATCACTCATTTTTTTACTCCTTAAATTAACTTCCTACAAATTGTCGGCGGCTGAATTGGACAAAGCCTCTTCCAAAGTGGTCAAACCTTGGGCGACTTTGGTCAGCGCCGACATTCTTAAAGTTTTCATGCCTTCTTTAATGGCGGTGGCTTTTATATCGTCGGAAGAGGCGTTTTTTAAAACCAACTCCCTTAACCTGGGACTCATCTCCAACACTTCATAAATGGCGAGTCTTCCTCTATACCCCGTGTTATTGCACGCTTCGCAGCCCTTGCCGTGATAGACCTTTATTTTTTCCGCCGAAGCCGGCGCAAAACCGCACGCCACCAGCTCGGCCTTTGAAACATTGTGAATTTGCCTGCAGTTAATGCAAATTTTTCTGCACAGCCTTTGGGCCACCACCACATTCAAGGCCGCGACCACTAAAAATGGCTCAATGCCCATGTTTAACAATCTAGTGACTGTGGAGGGCGCGTCGTTGGTGTGCAAAGTGGACAAGACCATGTGCCCGGTCAAAGCCGCTTCCACCGCGATCTCTCCCACTTCAAAATCTCTGATCTCCCCAACCATTATAATATCCGGGTCTTGTCTCAGAAAAGCTTTGAGCACCGAGGCGAATGTCAGTCCCACGTCTTTTTTCACATTGACCTGGTTAATGCCTTCCAAGTTAAATTCGCAAGGATCCTCGGCAGTGGAGATATTGGTGTTTTCTTTATTCAACTCAGCCATGGCGGAGTAGAGCGTGGTGGTCTTCCCCGATCCAGTCGGGCCGGTGACCAAAACCATGCCGTAAGGGTTGTAAATTCCCCTTTGAAAAACATCAATTTGTTTTTGTTCAAACCCAAGCTTGGTCATGTCTAGCTGCAAATTTGATTGATCCAAAAGCCGCAACACCACTTTTTCCCCAAAAAGGGTGGGCAAAGACGACACTCGGTAATCGATGGGTTTGCCGCCAATGGACAACTTTATCCTGCCGTCCTGGGGCTTTCGTTTTTCAGAGATGTCAAGCGAGGCCATAATTTTCAAACGGGAAATAATGGGCAACATCATGGATTTGGGAGGCCTGCCGACTTCCACCAAGGAACCGTCAAGACGAAATCTTACTCTAAAAATTTTTTCATACGGCTCGACATGTATGTCCGAGACCCCTTTAATAAAAGCGTCCGCCAAAATTCTGTTAACGTAGGTCACGGTGTCTTGTCCGATATCTTCGGCTTTGACCTCTTGCTCGTTCTCGCTGTTGGACTTTATTTCGGTGACAGTGTGGATTAAGTCCTCAACGGAGTCTTCAACGCTGGCGTACAATTTTCTCCAGGAAGAAAGATTGGTTAAAATAAACTCTGTCGGCTTTTTTAATTCTTGTCCAAGTTTGGCCTTTGCCGCGACAACAGTGGGATCAAAAGTCGCCACTGTAACCTTGGCGCTGGTGACTTGGATGGGTATGGCCCGGTAGCTAATAACAAATTTTTTCTTTAAAGACTTAATCGTCTCTTTTGCCACCTTGGCGTTTTTTAAATCAATAAAAGTCAGGCCGTATTTTTCAGAGATAATTTTAGCGAATTTATTTTCGTCAAAGGAAGGCAAGCTCAAAAGCTCCAGCTCAGTCACCTCATCCTCGTCTTTGTTCATCATAAGCCGGCGCAACTCTTTCAGAGTCGCCATGCCAGTATTAGTTATGACATCAATAAATTCCTTGCGGACCATTAACTTTTCCTTGTGTTGTCTAAATGATCGGAATTTGGAGAATTTAATTTAAAGAAATTTAAAGATTCCAAAACCTTAACGCATACCGCGCTTGTCGGAATAAGAGCTCTTTGCCATCGAAATAATGGTGGTTGTGGGCATGACAAAAACTTGAGTGTTTAGGGAGATCATAATTAAAGTCCCATATTTTTAGCTGTTTACTTGAAGCAAAGTCCAATGTGAATTCTCTGGAACAAGCGTTAATAATTAAGGGAGCCTTTTTTGCTTGGTTTAAATATCCTTCCAAGTTTTGTAAATTGCCGAGCTTTCTGCTCAATACTTTGTGGTCAATTTCTTCCGTTTCCAAGAAAGTTTTTGCCACTTTTGACATGGCTCCGTCACCCAAAATGAGAACAGTCATGTTCTTTTCAAAAAATTTTTCCTTAAAAATTTCGTTAAAAGCTTTGGCGTCCGTGTTCGCGCCCCAAATGAATCCGTTTTCCAGCTTAACGGCGTTAACCGCTTGCAGCCGAGAAGCCGCTTCTTCGGAACGATCAACTTTTTTAAAAACAAATTTTTTATAGGGGGCGGTGACGCTAACCCCGTCAAAAGGCCCAAGCAACTCCTTGAGGGGAGGAATGTCCGCGAAATGCTCATAGTCCAACAACGTGTAATCCACCTTGTCACCGAGCAGTTCGGCATAAATTGAAGGAGACAAAGAGTGCTGAATATTTTCTCCAATCAAAGCAAGCTTTTTAATTTAGCCGCTCCTTTATTTTTAACACGTCGCTGGCAATTTGAGCTTTCAATTGCTCTAACGATTCAAATTTTTTTTCATCTCTGATAAAGCTCTCAAAAAAAATCTCAACATCTTTTCCATAGGCCTTTTCATTAAAATCAAAAAGATGCGCCTCAAGTTTTATCCCGCCGGATTGGTCAGTGGAAGGATTCTTGCCCACATTCATGGCGCCTTGGAACGATTTTCCATCCAAAAGACAAGAGATAGCGTAAACTCCTTCGCCGGGAATTAGGGCGGGATAGTCCAAATCCAAGTTTAGCGTGGGAAAACCAAGCTCCCTTCCCAATTTTTTGCCATGAACCACATTAGCCAGCAAACTATATCTTCTCCCCAGCAGTCTATTGGCTTTTTCAATTGAGCCTTCCAGCAACGCGTTTCTTATGAGAGACGAAGAGACCACTTCTCCGTCCAGCTTGAAGGCCTGGATTTTTTTAAATTCAACATCCCGCTTTTGCCGGGCAAGAACGGCGGCCGGGTCTTCTTTGTCGCGGCCGAAGGTAAAATCGTGTCCGGCCCAAAGCATTTTCAGGCCTTGGCGCGCAAACAGCCATTCTTTGGCAAAGTCCTCGCCGGTAAGCTTTCTGATATTTTCATCAAAAGCGACTTCAACCAGGTTCTCAAGTCCAAGACCTTGTATTATTTTGAGTTTGCGCTCATAACGAGTTAAAAGATGGTTTTTTTGGGGATTAAAATACAATTCGGGATGCGGCCTAAAAGTAAAAACCGCCGGAACGAGGTCCTTTGCGGCGCACCTCTGCTTAAAACGAGTCAAAAGCTGTTGATGGCCTAAGTGAACTCCGTCAAAGTTTCCAATGGTCACCCCGGTCTCGCGGTTTTTGCAAAAATTTTTCCATTCCTCTAAAGAGCTAATTCTGTTCATTGCGCTTTAAAACGGCCGCGAATTCTTTTAAGCGTTTTCTGGGCACACGATATTTTTTTTGGGAACCGCTTTTGCGGTACTGAGCCTCGCACTTGTCTATCAAGTCATACAGATATTTCTTGGTTGATGTAGACAACTCGGTTTTGGATATGATGTCTTTCATGTCAGCGCCTTCTCCAAAATGAGAAACTAAATTATGCAATCTTGAGTAATTTATGCCATTTTTATTGATTTGTGAAATCAGATCGGGCCGCTCTTTGGCAAAGGTAAAAAGCCTGTCCCTAAAGGCGAACGCAAGGTACAAAAAGACGAATACTCCCAAAGCCGCCGTTATATAACTGGCGTTGTAAATATAGGTGTTTGCCGCGCGGTAAATGGGCTCGAAGAGCTTCTTTTGCTCAAATGACGGACTCGCGGGAGCCGCCGGGGTTTGTTCGGTTTTAAGGGGCTCGTCGACTGAAGCGTTTTTGGAGGAGCCTCCTTGTCCGGCGATGATAATTTTACCAATTGACAAGTATTCGGTTTTAAATTGAAGCGCGTCTGGATCAAAATAAGAAAACGGAATTTTTTTATCTTCCAGCTCCATTCCGTCCCTTCCCAAATAGGTGTATAAAAACGTTTTCGTGGCGCTAAAGTCTTCTCTCACCTCCAGGTCGGCGTTGCTTTCAAACTCCTCAATATCGGGTTCGTCAAACAATTTGGGCGCGTCGTAAAGCTCTAAAGCTCCAGGCCCCTTTACCACCAATTTTAACTCTATGGGCTCGTTGACCACAAACTTGTTTTTATTGAGCTCAAGTTTAAAGTCATGCTTTCCCACCAGGCCGGTAAAGCTTGGCGGAACTCCTTGAGCGGGAAGAGCCTTCACTTTGATTTGAATTGGCCCGCTAGAAACGGTCATTTTTCTTGCTTGTCCCGAACGGGAGCCAAAACCGAAGGTGTTAAACGGATTGGAGCCTCTATTTGAATACTGAACTCCCAAGGTTATGGGGTCGATTCTATACTCTCCCGCCTCTGTTGGAAAAAGTTGAGCGGTGTAAATCACTCTTCGAGTATAAATCTCTCCATTCATCTGAACCCGCTCGGCGCTCATTTTTTCTTGATGATAACGTTTAAGGAATTTGTTCAGTTTGGGAAACTTTTTGATGTCGGTGCTGGTAACCGGAACTTTGTTATAAAGATAATACCTGGCGAGTATGGACTCCCCGACAAAAACCTCCTCCTTATCCACATGCGCCCGCACCATGATGTTTCTGGCTTCTCTCGGAACCCTTAGAATGCCAATCCTTAAAGTTTCATGAGTTAATTTCTTTCCGTTTAATTCCACATTTATGTTTCTTAAAAACGCGCTGCCGGGCCTAGTGGCGACCATTTCATAAACGACAGTCAAACTTCTTTCCGTGGCAAGCCTGCCGTTTATATAAGTGGTTCGCGTTCTGATGCCGGTTTCGTTTTTGGAAACAACGTCCAATCCAAGCGGATCAAAATGAATAATGGGGTCGGTGCCTTCGTCGGTTGTAATTTCGAAAAGAACCCTAAAATTTTCATTCACCAAAGGCTCTTTTGGCCGCACTTCAACCCGCACCGAGTCGGCGAAAAGAGACACGCTCCAAAAAGTAAATAAAAGCAAAAGCGTTTTCATTTTTACCAATCCTTCTTTTCTCTTGTTTTTCTCTCAACCGTGTCAGCGTCAATCACTTTTTTCTGGAGTTGATTGTCGTCGGACAACAGCTGTTTTAAAATTGAAGGCATTTTTTCTTTGTCAATATCACCGCCTTCAGAATCCCCTTGCCGCTCTTTGTTTTGGTCTTCTTTGTCGCCTTCCTTCCCGTCTTTGTTTTTTTGTTCCTCGTCTCCTTCCTTTCCGTCTTGAGACTCGGATTGATCGCCGCCTTTGTCTTTTTGATCAGAATTGCCCTTGGAGCCGCCTTGTTGCTCCTTGCCCTCCTTGCCGCTGTCGTCTTTCTCGCCCTTTTCATTTTGTTTCTTTTTTTGTTGGCTAGCTTGGACTTGAATCGCCTTTAACATGTTAAGTTTTGTTTTTGCCGCCAATTCGTTGTTTATTTCTCCGGGGTTTTCTTTTAAATAATCCAAGAGCTTTGAATAAGTGTTCATGCCTTGTTGTATCTCGTTGGCCTTAAACTGGGCCGCTCCCAAATTGAAATGCTCGTGCTTGTTCTCTTGCGTCACCTTCTCCGGCAAAATCTCTTGAAACAAGCTTTTAGCGTCGGCGGCAAAGCCCTGTTTAAGCAACTCGGTGGCAAGCTTAAGTTTGCCGGCTTCTCCCAATTTGTTTTGCGCAAATCTCTTTTCAAGTCGCAGTATCTCTTCCGTCTTTTCAGGCTCCTCTTTCGGATTCATTTCCGGATTCGCTTGCAGGCCCCTTTGAGCCGCCGCGTTTGGCAAATAAAAGCCGGACATTGAGGTAGCAATCAGCAAGGTTAAAGCGAATGTTCTAAAATTTTTAAACAAAAACGCCAAAATCAAGGCCAAAACGCCGGGAACCAACAAGTAATTGGCCAAAACAGGCCGAATTCGAAAATCATCCTTGGAGGCTTTTGTCTTCAAGGCCCTGTTAAAAAAATCCAGGATTTCTTCGGTGGGAAGAGAATAAGAGCTCGCCACCCAGTATTTAAAATGCTCAACTTCTTTTCCCATGGCCTTTAAAAACTTTTCGTCCATCTTCGAGATCACCGTTTCGCCCTGATACTTTTTATTTCCTTGGAAAACGCCTCTAGAATTGCGCATGGGAACAGGAGCCCCCTTTGCCGTTCCCACCCCGACCACGGCGATGGAGACGCCTTCTGGAGC
Organism: Bacteriovoracaceae bacterium; assembly: GCA_040877865.1. Taxonomy (GTDB): domain Bacteria; phylum Bdellovibrionota; class Bacteriovoracia; order Bacteriovoracales; family Bacteriovoracaceae; genus UBA845. Next base: position 21,781 of record JBBDND010000126.1, read on the forward strand.
GCCAAGTTCAATCCCGCCGTCGGTTTCCTCGGCGTCGGTCAAAACCAAAATATTTCCAAAAGGCCGGTTTTCGCTATTGATAAAATATTGGATGGATTCTTGAATCGCCATGCTCAAAGCGGTCCCCCCCCTTTCCAAGTCCAGATTTTCCAAGGTGTTTAAGCGAGCCTCAATCAAATCGATGTCTTTTGTGAAAGGAACGATTCGCTTTTGCCCGTCGGAAAAAACCACAACGGAAATTTGATGGCCGACGGCCTTTTTTATAAAATGCTTGGCGAGCAACACCGCCTTTTGGAAGCGATTGGGGCGCACGTCTTCGGCTAACATGCTTGCGGAGGCGTCAATCAAAAGCACCGTTTTTTGATCGATTGTCTTGCCGGTGACGCGGGTTTCGGGACCGCGAAGATCAAGCAGCGCCAAGAGCAACAGCGCAAAGCCCGCAAAATAAAAGCCTCGGGAAATTTGTTGAAATCCGCTAGGTCGGTAAAACCAATGGTCTTTGATCCATTTAAAGTATTTGCTCTCAACCCTGATAGTCAAAATCCAAAACAAAGCCAGGCCGGCCAAAAGGAAGACAAAGTATTCTAAATGAAGGAAACTCACCCGACCTCCTTTAAAAAATTCTTCCTGGACAGTTCGCATCCAATTAACAACAAAGCTCCCCATAGCAGAAAGCTGAAGTATTTTTCGTCATAGACCACTTGGTTTTGGCTTTTAATTTCGGTTTTTTCCAACTTTTGAATGTCGTCTAAAATTTCTTGCAAACTTTCTTTGCTTTCCGCCATGTAGCTTTTGCCGTTGGTCATGTCGGAAATTTCCTTCATGGTTTTCAAATCGAAGGATCCGCCGGGGATGGTTTGATATTGGGTGCCAAAAAGCCCTTTGCCTATAGGGATCTTGGCGTCTGACCTGGTGCCAAGAGTGATCGTGTAAACTTTGATATTGTTTTCTTCTGCAAGTTTCGCCGCTTGAATAGGCGTGACATTGCCCACGTTGTTAACGCCGTCGGTCAAAAGCACCACCACCTTGTTTTTGGTTTTGCTGGCTTTTGCCCGCGCCACCGCCAAGGCAAGCCCGTCTCCAATATTGGTGCCGCTGCCTAAAAAACCTATTCTGATATCGGAAAGAATCTGATCAACCAACGCGGGGTCGGTGGTCAAAGGCAGCATGGTAAAAACTTTTTCTGAAAATATGATGACACCCACTCGATCAGTGGGCCTTAGACTTGCAAACTCTCTTAGCTTTTCCTTGGCGACCTCCAGCCTGTTCGGTTTAATGTCGTCCGCCAGCATTGAGCGGGACACATCCACCACAAAGAAAATATCGTTAACTTCAATGTTTGAAGGAACAAATTTTATAGGTTTTCGCGGGCCGGTCATGGCATATGAGACAAGAATCCAACCGGTGGCTCCAACCAAGAACAACGCGAGTCTCAAAGGGAAAATCCCTCTTGTTTTAACCCGAGCGGGAGCTATTAATTGGGGCTTTTTAAAAACTTTCCAAAACTCCAAGGCCCAAAACAACAGGCCGACCGCTCCAAGAATGGCAAATTCAGCTGATTTATATTCCACGTTTTAAACTCAAGTCCTTTTTAAAAGCCGCAAGAGAGCGCTTTATTTCAACTTCTTCTTCGGCCGTCCATTCAGGTTTATATTGAATCTCGTTAAGCAACCTAAAAAAGTTGTTCCTGGCCTTTTCATGGCAAGAAAAGTTCTCGGCAAGGTCGCTTCTCCAAGAGTAGATTTTTTCAACTTCCTCTCTGGTTTTAGCCTCGCTAACGCCCTTCAATATCTCTTCCATTTTCTTTTTCTTTTTCTCTTTCAGCGCCTTTAGGCGTTTTCTCTTTTTGTATTTTTTGTAAAGAAATGGAGCCGCTCCGGCAAAAACGAGAGCCGCCAGCCAAAGAAGCCATCCGCTCGCTTTTGAGAGAGCGTATTGGACGTCTTCAATCAAAAACTCTTTTAAATTGGGAGTTTTTTTATAGGTTATGTCGAATCCCTTTAAGAGGAATTTGTTCTCGCCAGATGGATTGGCCTCTTCCACGCTTTGCGGGTTTGCAACCATGACGCTCAATTTGTCTCCTTCCTGTTCTATCACATAAAAGACCCCGCCTATTCTTTTCCCTTGAAGCTTGGGAATTTTATTCTCGCCGTTTTCCGGCTTGATTGTGACTTCAAGCACGTCCCCAGTGGCGGCTTTCCCTTCGCCAAAAGGCTCCAACGTGAACACCCCTCCAAAACAATTCATGGAATACAAGGCAATAAAAAGAACTCTACAACATCTCATGAATAAAATTCTCCAAATACCTGTCTTTAACGGAAATCTTTCTATATCTGCCTTTAAGGGCTTCCATTTTTTCGGTGTTAGTTTTAACCAAAGACCCTCTTCCTCCAACTTTTGTAAAAATAGCGAATCTCGACTTCTTTTCTTCGTCCACAGGGCTGGTCATTTTAAAACAATGCATGTTTGAGCGGTATAAAAGTTTATTAAGAGTTTCGAAGTCGTCCAAATGACTGAAGTCCGACAGCAAGACAACTTCTTTGGTTCTTGCCACAAAGGACTTTATCAACGCCAGTTTCTTATTCTGCTCTAAAAGGGACGCCAGCCTAAAATTAATATCCACTTGGCCGGCTTCGTTCAACACGCCCATTCTCTGCAGAGTGGAAACCAGCAACACAATGCCTTGCTGGCCGGAAGAGGCCGGCAAAATTTGGCTCTTGTCCGTAAACAGCGCCACTTTAACTTGATCCTTTGTCTTTTCCGCCAACAAATAAAGCAAACAAGCGATTTCCAAGGCGGCCTGAAGTTTGGACACCCCTTTGTAGCCAATCAACATGCTTTCGACCACGTCCAACACCACAACAATTTCGATATTTCTTTCTTCTTCAAACGTTTTGATAAAAGTATTATTGGTTTTTGCGGACAACTTCCAGTCGATAAAACGCACATCGTCCCCGGGCGTGTAGAGCTGGTGTTCTTTAAACTGAAGGCCGGAACCTTTGAAGTGCGACTTAAGCATCCCTATTGCAAAGGAGTTTGAATTTCTAAACAGATGGGATTGAATTTTCCCAACCGCTTTTTCAACTTCTTTAAAATTCATTATTTATACGCGCTCGCTTGCCATGTTGTACACCAACTCGTTGACATCAACTTTATCGATAACGGCTTCATAAGACAGAATAACTCTGTGTCCCAACACGCTCTTAACTATGGATAAGATATGCTCGGGCGAAACGAAGTCTTTGCCCGCCAACATGGCTTTAAATTTGGAAATCTTATAAAGCCAAATGGAAGCTCTTGGAGAAGCTCCCGCCTGAACAAGTCCTTCATACTTTTTATTAAAATATTTGGAACCAGGCCTGGTGGAGTGAACAATTTTCACAATCAAGTCTTTGACTTTCTCATCCACATAAACTTCATCAACCGAAGCCTTCATCCCCATCAACTTCTCTCCGTTTAGTAGCGGAGCCATTTTTTGAAAGTCGCTCAATTTTAAATCCAAAATCGATTTCTCGGCTTCAAAATCCGGATAATCCACGCTTATCTTCATCATAAATCGGTCTAGTTGCGCTTCAGGAAGGTTGTAGGTCCCTTCTTGCTCTATGGGGTTTTGAGTGGCTAAAACCACAAAAGGAGACTTCAAAGGATAAGACTTTTCCCCAATAGTCACTTGCCGTTCCGCCATGGCTTCCAAGAGAGCCGCTTGCACTTTTGCGGGGGAACGATTTATTTCGTCCGCCAACACCAATTGTGTGAAGATCGGCCCAAATTTGGTTGAAAATTCTTCTTTTTGTTGATTATAGATCATTGTCCCAATTAAATCCGAAGGCAACAAGTCAGGGGTAAATTGAATCCTTTTAAAATCCATGTCGCACAACTTGCTCATGATGGAAACCGACAAGGTTTTTCCAAGGCCGGGCATGCCTTCAATAAGCAAGTGGCCTTCGCAGACCAGCGCGGCTACGATGGCTTCCAACATGTCGTCTTGCCCGTACACCACTTTTTTCGCCTGTTCTAAAACAGCCAACACATCTTCTCTAATTTGAGTCATAAGTTCTCCACATAAAACAATGTATATTTTAAATAATTAG
>JBBDND010000127.1:0-4760 GCA_040877865.1 Bacteriovoracaceae bacterium
AGGACCAGCTCAAGCTGGCAGCCAGGGGAGATGCTGAGGCCATGGCCATGGATGGAAATATAATGCCGTGAAATATGATATTGTCTTTGCCGACAAAATGTGTGATCACGGCGTCGTCGTTTTTCCACCAATCTTTAAGATGGTCTTCTCCGCTCTCTTTGCAATACTCTTTGGTGTTGGACACATACCCAATGGGAGCGTCAAACCACACGTACAATTTTTTGCCCTTGGCCTCGGGCAAAGGAACGTCAATGCCCCAATCCAAATCTCGAGTAATCGCCCGGTCCACCATCTCATCTTTGGACAAGGAATCCACAAAGGTGGCCACAGGTCTTTTCCAGCGCTCTTTTTTGGAATTAAACCACTCCCTGTATTCTTTATGGAACTTCGAAAGCATCAGATACCACTGGTCAACGCTTTTTACTTCAATATTTTTCGAGCCGCAAAACTTGCATTCAGGATCTTTCAATTTGACCGCGTCGATCCAAGTTCCGCACTTGGGACACTCGTCCCCTCTCGCCTCTTCATAGCCGCACACATAACAAGTTCCTTCCACAAACCTGTCCGGCAAAAAGTTTTTGCAATCTTGGCATTGCAACTGATCTTGCGCCTTTTTTTCGATGAGTCCTTTTTCATACAACCCTTTAAACCACTTTACAGTTTCTTCTTGGTGATAGTCGGCGGATGTTTGGCCAAAGTAATCAAACTCCACCTGGTACAAATCAAAAAGCTCTTTATGGGTTTTATGCCATTTATTAACATAGTCCTGATAAGACTTCTTGGCCTTCTGGGCGTTTTGCATAATGGCCACGCCATGCTCGTCGGAGCCGCTAATATGAATGGCCTTCTTGCCCTGCAGTTTTCGGTGTCGGGTGTAGATATCCGCGGGCAAATAAACCCCGGCAATATGTCCAAAATGAATAGGCCCGTTGGCGTAAGGGAGAGCGGAGGTGATTAAATATTTCATCTTGATTCCTTTAAGCAACTGATATCATATAAGCGACGGGATTAAAATAGACCCAGCTTTTATTTGGCCCTGTTCAAAAAAGCAAGCTTTGACTATGATGCCCTATATCTTAACACACAACTAAAAAAATACTATTTATGACAGATCTCTCAGGGCTAAATCCGCAACAAAGACTGGCGGCGCAAACAATCGACGGGCCAGTGCTGATTTTGGCCGGCGCCGGTTCTGGCAAAACCAGAACTGTGACTTATCGCATTGCCCACATGATCGACAATTTGGGAGTCAATCCAAAAGACATATTGGCGGTTAGCTTTACCAATAAAGCGTCAATGGAAATGCACGAGCGAGTCTCAAAATTGCTCGGGCCGCGCAAAAAACGCGGCATAACCCTGTCCACCTTTCACTCCCTGGGCATCAGAATCTTAAGAGAAGACATTCACAGAATCGGCTATAGCAAACACTTCACCATCTACGACACCAGCGACCAGCTCTCGATTGCAAGAGAGGGCCTTAAACACTTTAAAGCGGACAAATCCGCCTATGACAAAAAAACCATCCTCTCTAAAATCGGAACGTTGAAAAACAACGGAATCTCCGCCGAGGAATTTGCTAACACGGAGTTTTTTGATCCAGACGACCCCTATGATCTGGCGACAGAATATGTTTATCACTTTTATCAAGACAAATTGCATTTTTACAACGCCGTGGATTTTGACGACATTTTATTCTTGTGCGTGAAACTATTTAGCGAACACCCAGAGGTGGCGCAAAAGTATTCTCAAAAATACAAATACATCATGATTGACGAATACCAAGACACTAACGGGCTGCAAGTCGAAATGGTCAAGGCCTTGACCTCCACTCATAGCAATATTTGCGTTGTGGGAGACGACGATCAATCCATTTACGCTTTTCGGGGCGCGGACATCACCAACATCTTGAATTTTGAGAGATTTTTTCCCAGCGCCAAACTCATTAAGCTAGAGCAAAACTACCGGTCCACCACTTTAATTTTAGAGCTGGCCAACAAAGTGATTAAAGAAAATAAAAAACGCAAAGACAAAACCATGTTTTCAGAGGTGGAAGGCGGCCCCAAGCCGGCGCTTTGGGCCTGCGGCAACTCGGATCACGAGGCGCAAGTGGTGGTGGATGAAATTGTAAAATATCAGATGAAGGGAAAGTTTTTAGGCGAAGTGGCCATTCTGTACAGAAGCAACACCCAAGTTCCTCCCTTTGAAGACCAACTAAGACTGGCCCAAGTTCCCTACACCATTATTGGCGGCCAAAAATTTTACGAAAAAAAAGAAATCAAGGATTTAATCGGCTACCTTTCGGTCATCAACAACCCCAAAGACGAGCTCTCGCTTAGAAGGATTCTCAACATCCCCCACCGGGGCATTGGCACTAAGACTCTGCAGAGTTACTTGTCAGAGGCCAAGGAGCTCAACAAATCGCTTTTTCAAGTGATCAAACTCAAGGCCCAGGAAGATTCAAAAAGAGGACGCGCCCTTAAAGATTTTGTGGAAATTATCAACAAAGGCCGTGACCACTTTCAAAATATGCGGCTAGACCAGGCCTTGAGTTCGTTGATTGGAGACATTGGATATCTGGACTTTGTTGAAAAAAGCTATGACAGTCCAAAGATTGTGGCCCGAAAAAAAGACGACGTTAAAAATTTTATTTTCAGCGCGGACAAGTTCAACGACCGCTTTGCCGAGGAGGCCAGCTTGACCTTTTGGCTGGAGCGCCTGCTTTTAGCCGATGTTCACGACAAACAGAGTGACGACGACAATATCCTAAAAAACGAAGTCCAGCTTATGACCTTGCACTCCTCCAAGGGACTCGAGTTTGACACGGTTTACATGGTGGGAGTGGAAGAAGAGCTGCTTCCCCACAAAAACTGCATAAAGCAAGACACCGAGATCGATGAAGAGCGCAGGCTGTGCTATGTGGGCATTACCCGGGCGCAACGCAGACTCATTCTCACTTACGCCAAGGAGCGCAAGATTTACGGCAAAGACATTCCCCGCAACAAATCCCGATTTTTAATAAAGCTTGATCAGAAAGACCTTCTGGAGCAAGACCGCACAAATTTTGGACATTTATCTTCAGAGGAAGAGGTGGAAGAATACAAATCCAGTTTTTTTAACGATTTGCTTTCTTCGTTGGAAGATTAAATTGCAAGACTAATTTAGAAGATTGAAGATTATAAAGGGGGCCTTCCTTGGCCCGGAGCAAGCTCCCTCTCGTCCTTGGTGAGAATCAACCGAAAGTTTAGCGTATATAAGTTTTGCCTTTCAAAACATAAGACTTGGGCATGTAAAAACCAAAGGTCAACAAGGCCCAGGCCATATCATACTTGTTTGAATGGTCCTCTATTTTCATTTCAGCCACGGAATCAAAACCTTTGTTGGCAAAAGCTTTGTCCACTTTTATTTCATGCGTGTCGGGATAAAGTCCCCAAAGATAAAAGTCCCTGGTCACTTCAATTGATATGTCTCTCGTGTGGTCTTCTTTACTTTCAAAAACAACCGGGATTAACGTCTCGGATGACAAACGAACTGTGGAACAACTTATTGTCAAAACCAGACATAAAAAGATTCCAAATTTCGTCACTCAACCGTCCCAGATATTCTCTATACTTTTATTTTGAAGGTCGGTTTAATGTCTGTCAAAATTTTTTAATTTTTAACAAAACTAGTTCGCGCTTAAGACTATTTATGCTTAAAATCAACTTGACTTTTTTTGACCAAGCCCTCAAGCCCCTCAAAATGGTCCTCGGTTCTTTGAGCAATTCCTTGGTAGGCGGCCAGCAAATCCAACACTGTTTGCAAGTTCGCGCGATAGGCGTGCTCGATCGAGCGCTTTGCCATTTGAACCGCGACGGGAGCGTTTTGGCAGATGGCGAGGGCGAACTCCAAGGCCTTTTGCTCATAATCATCTCCCTCGTAAGAAAGAAGATTCATCTCTTTGGCCTCCTCGGCGGTGTATATTTTCGCGCTCAAGGTCATCTCCATCGCTTTGGAAAAACCAACAACTCTTTGCAAAAAATAACTGCCCCCGTCCCCGGGAATCAGGCCAAGTTTGGTGAATGTTTCGCCAAATTTGGCGGTCGGAGCCGCCACGCGAATATCGCACATGCACGCCACGTCCAGGCCCGCTCCGATGGCCGCGCCATTTATCATCGCCACAACAGGAGTGGAAAGTTTTTCAAAGGCGAGGGGAATTTTTTGGATGCCTCTTTTGTATCTCTCTCTTAGTTCATTGGCGGCGCCAGCGAACATTCCTTCTTTGTTTTGCATTTTTTTAACGTCCCCGCCGGCGCAAAAGTTTTTGCCTTTTCCGGTAAGGATGGCGCAACGAACTTCGTTGTCTTCATCCATTTTTTCCAGGCAATCCACAAACTCCTCTATCATCAACTCGTCAAAAGCGTTGCTTGCCTCGGGACGATTAAGGATAATCCACAAAAGAGCGTTTTCTTTTTTTATTTCGATTCTTTTATAGGAGTTGTTTTGATAGGACATATTATTTTCCGGCCGCCATGTAAGCGTTTAAATATTTTGATGTGGATGTTTTATTTAATTTCTCCAAGATGTACTTTGACGCCTCGACCAGTTTCTTAAAGTCAACTCCGTGCCCGACCCCCAAAGAATCCAACAGGTACACAATGTCTTCGGTGGCCACATTCCCCGAGGCTCCCTTGGCGTAGGGACAACCTCCAAGACCTCCGGAAGAGGAGGCAAACACGTTAAAACCATTCTCCAACGCGACCAAAACATTGCTCAAGGCCATT
>JBBDND010000128.1:0-4673 GCA_040877865.1 Bacteriovoracaceae bacterium
TTTGACGGGCTCCATTGGTAAACTAAATTGAGTTAATTATTGAAAGTAAGAGAGAGAAAATGAGAAAAGTTTTAGGCCTTGGATTGGTCATTTTATTAGCCGCAGGATGTGGCGATCTTTTTATGGGAGATAAGAGCAAAAAAGTCATCGGGCTTCACGCTTTTTCTTGCAAGTTGGACACTAAAGCCTTTAGTAAAATTCTAGAGCATAATATAAAAAGCGATATTATCTGCTTGCAAGAAAAAATTCATTCTTTTATTGATTTGGTGAAAACAGACCGTCCCGGCTACATCAGTGAAAAAACTCTCGTTAAATTTATTCAAAACGGACCTATTGATTTGGGAGGTGGAGAGATTGTTCCTTTAATTGAGGGGCTGTTTGATCTCACCAAGTTGATTCTTGGGGGGGATCGGGGTTATATTTCCCGCTCGGATTTTGACAGGCTGATATCTTTTCTCATTGAATTTAACAAAAACATATTTCCTGTTTATGAACATTTCACCACCGATAAAGAGCTTACCTTTGGCGACTATCAAAGACACAGAAACAAAGTGCGCGGCAATCTGGCTTTGATATCTCAAGAAACGAGAAATCTTCTCAATCTAAACCGCAACTCTCTTGACCGGTTGGATGTTGGAGTCTTTTTGGACCGTTTTTTTGTCGACGACTTGGAGACGGCCGACAAGATTAAAAGCTTGATGTTTGTAAAGAGAATCTTTTTGGGAGGAACCTATCTTGATTTGACCCATTTGGAGCTGGAAAACGCTTTGCTAAAACTGCCGGAGCTTGGAGAGATCGCTTACGATTTGGCCAAAGTAAAGAGTTTTGGCTTTAAAAAAGACGCTCAAATCATGATTGAAAGGGTGTATTTAAGAGACGTTAAAACCGTGCGGCAGAATCTGTATTTTGACGAGGACAGCTACGAGGCGATTTTTACAGTCAGAGACATTCTTGAGGTGATGGAAAAGCTTGAGCTCGACTTTGGAATAGAGATTGGGAAATACCCTAAAGAGATTGTAAAATTAAAAAAAGCTGTTTTCGGAAGCGGCGGAGAGTTCTTTACTTCAATCGACATTATAGAAGGCCTTCGGCACGTGACCAATATATTGGAAGAGGGCAGCCTCTTTTACCGCGTTTATAGCATGTACCAAGAAGAGTTGAATTCAAAAGAACCTTTGACCAACGACTTTTCAGATTTTCCCGTTGACGACTCCAGGGAGGAAATGTTTTTAAACCATTTCTCGGAAATAGCCAATAATTACCGCTTTTTTAAGGGCTCTTTTTCCGCGCCTTTCTTTTCTTTTGAGCACTTCCGAAATCCTCTGGCCATTTTTGAAATTGGAGTTTTGGAGTATTTTGCAAAGTTGGTGATGAACGAGTACGGAGCTCCCCATCAAGGCGCGAGAGGCGGCTATCATCTTACTCTTGATCAAACAGTCGCTCTTTTAGAGGATATAAAAAGGCTTTTAAGAGACCAAGGGATTATCAATATTGGAAAATCCCAGGGCGGGGAAGTGGCCGCGGCCGCGGACAACTTGGTGCTTATGTCCACTCTTTTCCAATATCAGTCTGATGGCTGCGATGACTATGTGTGCATGGAGGTCCCGGAAATCACCGAGTTTATGGTGGGGCTTTTCACCGCCTTGAGCGTTAAGGATTTCTTTACTGAAGAAATGCAAAAGGTTTGCGCCGATGAAGTGGACGAATACAATAGAATCTATCCCGATTGTTTTAGAAGAAACTTTGTCAACGTTTTGGAAACTCCAAACCCCGCGGACTCCGACAGGTCTCTTTCCGATTATATGCCCTTATTGTCTTCTTACATTGTGGAGATGACTGACGACTTGCCGCAAGGGACTCATCCCACAGAGTCGGAGGCCTATATGACTTTTATCACGGAAACAGAAGCCTTCACTAGAACATGCAAGTACTTTGACGCGGACGAAACCGAACCTGTGCCTATGAAGGCCAATGACGCTTTCGCCGTGTTTGCCGGCATGTTAAACGTGGAATCCACTCTTTTAAAGTTTGACCAGGACCAAAACAATAGACTGGATTCTTACAACTCCTATGGTGAAAATGAAGTGCTTGAGGCCTACTACAGCACCTACGAAGGGGCCATTCGAGGAATGGTGGCTGACACCGGGGGACCTTTTTTAACTCGCTTTTCGCGTCAAATTTTTCAGTACTTGGTTAAATACGGCAAGGTTCCGGAAACCTCCAACTTTGGCAGTGTATGGCAATTTGTAAAGTTTCTTTTAGGCGTGAACAAAAACGCCGACGCCGACCGAACCACTGTCGCCACCATCTTAAAAGTCTTGGGGGAGCAAAACGCCGGAGACAATTACTTTAAGTGCGAAGAATGCATGAGAGATCCTGAAACCAAGTGCGTTCCGGTAAAATGCCACAACGATCCCAACACCGGGGAAGTCATTTGTGTTGACGACCCGTGGGATTAATTACTGGACTTGATCTTCAACAGAGTGTTCCGAAAGAAAGCGAGGGGCGGGCAATTCTTCGGAAAGCTTAGTGTTAAAAGCCTCGGGCATTTGCAAAGCTTTATACTTCTTTCCGTTGCTTAATCTTACCCAATATCCCTCAATAACTTGCCGGTCATTTGTGGCCATTCGAATGGGCTTTATTGAAACGATATGGTCGGTGTTGACCAGAAGATCCACAATTTCTTCCCTTTGATGGGCTTCATTGTGATTCATAATAGTAAATTTGTGAAATGACATAAATACCTCTTGGGCCATTATAACCGCTATGGGCCCAAGATCTTCCCTCTTTGTAACTTTTTCATTCTTTTGAGCTGGCGACTTCGGGAGAAGTTAGTATCCGAAATTTTTGGCGACTTTTCCCACTATGCCGCCAATGGCGTATGGAGTGGAAAACGGGCGATCGGGATTGTAATCGTAAGCGTGCCCAAACCCCATCTTGTGGGTCCATTCATGGGCCATATTGGCGGCGACATCAATGGCGCTCCAAGAGCTTTTTCTATAAAATTTTGTGTTTAGCCAAATTCTCATGGTGTCAGGTTTGGTGTACCCCTTGACCGAGCTCCAGGGGTTCCAGCTGGTGTAAAGGGTTAAATCAAAATTCATCGTTTGATCGGCCTCTGGCATAAGATCTTCGGCTCCTGTCATAAGATGATCGTAAATTTCTTGATTGCTCATTCCGTTGTTTCTGTGAAAGCGCTGTTCGCCTTTAAAAGTAAAATTTAAGACCTGTTCTTTAAATTGGGAAGAGTTCATGACCGTCTCAAGAATTTGAACCGCCTTGGCTATTTTCCGAGCGTCAAACTCGGAGAAGTTTCTCAAATAAACGTCAACTTTAAGTTGATTTCCAGCGGGGGAAGCGTTGGATCTTAAATGCTCCACTTGCATGTCATCAACGGATGTTTGGGAAAAATCGAGTCCGAAATCTTCTGAATGCCCCCATGCTATTGAGGGAAAGGAAATGGCAACAGTCAACGCAAAATAGGTTAAATATTTCATAGTCATCAATCCTTGATTCAAATTTAATGCTTCCTGCGCTACCTTAATCGGAACCTAGGTTGGAAACTTTTGCATGAAAAATAAAAAGGGAAATAAATTCCCGTCAACATCCCCAGCGACAGCGCCTCCAACATCTCCACAAAAGGTGATTCAGAAAATTTCCGTCGCGACAGGCCTGCCTTGCGCTAAAACCAGAAGAGAGCCGGTTCAAAATGAAATGCGAAATCTAAACGCCCAGGGGCGCGACTGTTGGAGTTGCTCCGGCATGTGTTGCACCTACGAGCACAATTCAATGCAGATCGATCCATTGCAGGCCTTGGAACTTCTGGCTTATTTGGAAGAAGAAGGCAGATTGAGCGACGATTTAGAGCGGGCACTGGAGGAGAATATTGCGCGATTCAGGCTTGATAAAGATTTTTCCTTGGGAAGAGGCAGAGAGTTTCGCCGGGGTTTTGACTGCCCTTTCTTTCTAGGAAAAGTCAAAGGTTGCTCTATTGGCAGAAACGCCAAGCCTTATGGCTGCCTTGGATTTAATCCTCTGCAGGAAAAAGTTTCCACCGCGGGCAAGTGCGCGTCCAATCTTGTTGTTTTAACCGAAAGAGAAAAGGCCTTTGGCGAGCGCGAAGAATTGGCGAACCAAAAGATTGTTAAAGAGCTGGGTCTTTATTGGCGCAAGAAAAGTCTGCCTTTTGCGTTAAAAGACACGCTTAAGGCTTTAAGAAAGGACAAGTCTGAGCGCCAAACTCTTGAACTCGCGCGGCAGGAAAAAAGCCCCTCAAAACATAATGATTTGGTATAATCAGTTTGATTTTATATAAAAACGAAGCTGAACAAGGAGCTTAAAATGACAAAACGGGTAAGAGCCACGGCCAAGCTTGACAATTACAAAACGCCGACAAGAGTGTTTAACGCGCCATCTGACGCCAATGGGAATCCTTTAAAGGTCAGCGAGTATTTTGGAGCTCATGTTTTCGATTTTATGAAATCTGACATTCTTACCAAACAGGACAAAAAAGACATTCAAAACGTGATTTCAAAAAGAAAAGATTTGACCAAAGACATGGCGGAGAAATACGCCAACGCGGTTTTGAACTGGGCCACATCTAAAGGCGCGACCCACTTTACCCACTGGTTTCAACCTTTAACCGGTTCTACAGCTGAAAAACACGATGCTTT
>JBBDND010000129.1:0-4644 GCA_040877865.1 Bacteriovoracaceae bacterium
GATTTTTTGAAGTTTCTTACTGTTTTAGAGCAAGGCGTATCAAGAGAGGGGGTTTATCGGGCCATTACCCTCGATTCTGTTTACGCGAGTTTGGAGTCATATGAAGAAGTTCCAGAAAAAGCTCTAAGCGCTTTTGTCCTAGAATATGGAGAAAAGTATCTTGCTAGAAAGTTTGATCAAAACGCCATGGAAAAACTTAATTTGTGGTCTATAAAAAGAATCATCGCCGAAAAAACATTAGAGCTTATAGATGTGTTAACCAATCGGCCGGAAGATCTGCGCGCATGGTACGCCGTTCTATCGGCGCAGTTGGCCAAAGATTATCCGCAATTGTGGAAGAACAAGGCCCGGGCGAATCAAGGCGCGCAATTTCATTTAAAGTGGGCCAAGCAAGCTCCGCTTCAGCATATTAAGTCGGAAACGATTATTAAGTTGCATGAAACAATGAACTTTTTAAACGGTGATCAAGAGTATTAATTAACGATAAAACGGGTTGTCGATCTTAACCAAAGACATTAAAAGCCTCTCCACTCCCAGGGCAACTCCGGCGCAAGGAGGCATGCCTCTTTCTAGAGCTTCAAACAGCGTTTCGGGGGAGTTTAACTCGTAGGAATAAATATCTTTTTTATCTTGGTTTTGTTGTTCGAACCTTTCTTTTTGGACGGCAGGATTCGTCAATTCGTTAAAACAATTGCACAATTCCACTCCCTTTAAATAAACTTCAAATCTTTCACAAACGCGGGGATCGCTTTTTTTTAAGGTTGATAGCGCCGCCAGCGGGGCCGGAAATTCGTAAAGAAGCAAAAAGGGAATGTCTTTAAACAACGGCTCTATCTTGTTCAAGAATAAAAGAAAGAAATAATCGTCCCACGCGCAATCGCTAGAGGGCAAGGGGACGTCTTTAAAATCTTTTTGAATTTTTTCTTGCAAGTCCTTTGTGTCGAGAAACTCAAGAATGTCAAATCCCAGCTCTTCCATCATGATTTCTTGAACAGTGGCGCGGACAGGATCAAAATTTTCATAGACGGGGTTTACTGGAGCTTTCTTTTCTTTCATAAACCTATGGCAATATCTGATTAGATTCTCACAGTCTTGCATGATCTTTTCATAGCGCTCGTTCTTTCTGTACCACTCCAGCATTAGAAATTGCTGGCGATGCGCGGGAGAGCTTGGCTCTTCTCTAAAGCAATAAGCGATAGTGAAAATATTGTTTAGCTCTTCTTCTTTTAAAGACAAAAGCTCTTTCATGTGAAATTCCGGCGAAGTGTGAAGAAAGCGCCCGGAGCTTTTGCCGGTTCTTTTTGAGAAAACTTCGAAAGGGTGAATGTGAGTCTCCATTCCGGGGTTTTCAACCATGGGAGGCGTAAGGGTGTCCAGAAATCCCGCTTGATTAAAATAATTTCTAATGGCCTGAACAAGGGTAAATTGGTATTTTAAGCGCATAAATGAAATCACTTTTAAGTTTAAACCTTCCCAAAGAACTAATACCTAGCGCAAAAGTTGACGAGTTGCCAGAAGAGACTTGGTCCGGTTCAGTGGTTTTTCTCTTTGTCAGAGACCATATTCTTTTAATCAAAAGAAGCGAAAGCATGCCCAGCCACAGCGGACAAATAGCCTTTGTCGGCGGACACAAGTTGGCGCAAGAGACGCCCTGGGCCACCGCCAAAAGGGAGTTTGAAGAAGAGACCGGATTGAGTTCCGAGAAGTTGATGTTTATTGGTCTTTTAGATATGGTTAAAACGGCGTCTCAGTCTCTTATTTCTCCCAATCTTTGCTATTTTGACATGGACCCCCAACTTTTTATAAAAAGCGTTAAAAGCAATGGCGAGTGGAGCGAGGCAATTCTTTTGCCTTTTGAAAGCTTGCAAAACCTCAAGTTGTGGACTTCAGCCAAAAGCTTAAGGCGCGGCTCAGAAAATCTAATATTGTTCTACCCCATTATGCGCGGTTGCTATATTTCCTACTCTGGCGATAATGAAAAAGATCATTTATTGTGGGGCGCGACCGCCAAAATGATTTGGAACTTCTTCAACTTTTATACTATAGGTGATTTATGACAGAAATAAATGAATATGTAGGCTATGGGGGCTTGGCGCTCCTGGTTGTTTTGGTTTTTTATTTTCTCTTTTTCTCCAAGGCAAGCTCGAAAAATTTGGTGGCCGCGCCCAAAGAACCGCCTGAAGCGCTACAGAAGAAAGAAAAAGCTCCCATGGAGGAGAAGGTTGAGATTCCGGAGCGAACCTGGGCGCAAAGACTGAGCGAAGGTCTTTCAAAAACAAGAAACGAGGTGTGGGGCAAAGTTACCGGGCTGCTTGGCCAGAGCAATCTTTCCCCTGAAGATTTTGAGCGGATTGAAGAAATTTTATATTCCTCCGATCTGGCGCCCACCATGATATCCGAGCTGATAGAACGACTTGAAAAAGAATATAAAAAAGTCGACGAAGACAAAGACTTTTTACAAATTATTAGGGGTTTTCTAAAAGACAAAATGGCCGGCGCCCAGGCAAAAGAGCATAAAGACCTGTATAAATTTGAAAAGGGTTCTCAAAATCCCAAAGTCATAATGATTGTCGGAGTCAACGGGGCCGGCAAAACCACAACAATTGGAAAACTTGCGACAAAACTTAAGGCCCAAAACGCCAAAGTTTTGGTGGGAGCCTGCGATACTTTCAGGGCCGCGGCGGTGGAGCAATTGGAAGTGTGGTGCCAAAGAGCGGGAGTTGGCATTGTGAAGGCCAAGGAGGGCGCTAGCCCTAGCGGCGTGGCCTACGAGGCGGTGGAAAGAGCTGTAAAAGAGAAAGCGGACTATTGCATAATTGATACAGCTGGTCGTCTACACACCGCTTCAAATCTGATGGATGAATTGGCCAAAACCAAAAAGGTCATGAGCAAAGTGTTGCCAGACGCTCCGCATGAAGTTTTACTGGTGATTGACGCTATAACCGGACAAAACGCGTTGCGACAGGCTCAAGAATTTCATAAGTCGCTTAATCTAACCGGGCTTATTTTCACTAAATGCGATGGATCTTCTAAGGCGGGCAGCGCGGTAAGCATAGTCAATAGCCTGAATGTTCCAGTCACTTATATCGGCGTGGGAGAAAAAGTGGAAGATCTCAACCGTTTTGTACTGGACGACTATCTGGACGCGTTGCTCGGAATTAAGGCCTAATCCAGCATTTGTCAAAGAAATTGACTTGTTTGGCCTCTTTCATTAATCTGGGTCTATGACCGCTAATAATGAAGGTTTAGAATTTAATATATTGGGATGTCAGGTTCGCATCAAGTCAGACGAAGCTCGCGATAAGCAGGCAAAACAGGCCGTAAATATAGTAAATCAAGAAATTGAGAATCTAAAAAAAAGCAATCCTAAATTAAAAGACATGGATTGCGCCGTTTTGACCGCGCTTAAGTTGGCTTCCGAAAAATTGGATGTTGAAACTGAGTATAAGGAAACTGCGTCGGCTCTAAAGGCCGGCATAACAGACGCTTTAGATTTTATTGAAGAGGTTTCCCCTGGCAGCATGCAAGCTAGAAGCTGATTTTGCGTTGTGGATAAAACCGAACTTCGCAAACTTGCCAAGCAAAAGCTGTTAGGGATTAAAGGCGCGCAAAAGAAAAAGCTGTCTTTAGAACTGTCAAGAAACATCAAAGACTTCCTCCCATCTTTAAGTTCCAAAACCGACATTTTGAAAAGCGGGCTTATTGGAGGCTTTTCTCCACTAGAGGACGAACTGGATTGGCATTTAGGCCTGGCTGAAACCGGACTCCACCCATGCGTTCCAAGCATTGGGGTAAATGGAGAAATGGAGTTTCATAAAGTCGGCTGGAAGCTGTTGTCCAAAGAGTTCTTGGGATTAAAGCTGGCCCATGGCTTTCCCCTGGTTAAACCGGAGCTGATCATTGTTCCGGGATTGGCGTTTTCGCCAAAAGGACAAAGGCTAGGCCGCGGCAGGGGGTATTATGACCGCTATTTGGCAAAACACCCCGCGTTTAAAATAGGCGTTTGCTCTGAGGAGCAAATTTTTGAAAATATAACAATTGAAGCTCACGATATTTTAATGAGTGTCGTGATCACTGACAAAAATATATATAGAAGGGGTAATAAAGATGAATACTGAAACAATTCTTGCCAGCGCCCTTTCCCTTGTGGTTGGAGCCGTTGTCGCCTATATCGTGTCGATTGGCAAAGTGAAAAACCTGCAAGTGGAAAGAGAGAAAGAGGCCGATGAGATTATTAAAAAGGCCAAAGACAAAGCTCACGAGATAAAGAAAGAAGCTAAAAGAGACGCTAAAGAAATTATTAGCGAAGAAAGAACGTTGCTTGAAAAAGAGTATCAAAAGAAAACTCAGTCTTTGCACGATCAAGAGCGCGGTCTGACCAAAAAAGAAGTGGCGCTCGATCAAAAGATTGAGGCTAAAGACCGCGAGATGGATCAATTGAAAGACAAGGAAAGAGAGCTTGAAAATGAAAAGCGCTCGGCGATCGCGGAGAAAGAAAGATTAAAGCTTCGTTACGAGGAAATTTCGGAAAAACTTGAAAAAGTCGCCGCAATGACCAAAGAAGAGGCGAAAGAACAATTAATTTCCGTGATGGAAGAAGAGGCAAAAGTCGACGCCGCCAAGAGAATCCGCGTGGTGGAAGAC
>JBBDND010000130.1:0-4622 GCA_040877865.1 Bacteriovoracaceae bacterium
GCGACAAGGATTGGTATGGGATCTGCCACGGAGTTGCGCCTAGTTCATTAAACCACGCTGAACCAAAGACTAAGACGGTTTACAATGCCGACGGAGTTGAAATTACCTTTTATGCCTCGGACGTAAAGGCGCTAATGGCCTATTATTACGCAAAAATCAGCGATAGCGACATGATTCAAGTTGGCAAGCGCTGTTTCGTTTCGTCATGGGTTCCTATTTTTAACAGAAGCGGTGGCTGAAAAGACGTCAATCCCGGAGCGTTTCATATTATCATGGCAAACAAACTTGGCATTCAAAAGACGGGCTTTATAGCCGACATGGACAGATACGCTCAGGTGTGGAACCACGCCGCCGTAAGATATTCTTCAAAAGTTTTGAAAAAACGCGGGCCTAACCGCAGGTCCACTCCGGGAACTATCGAGCGGGCGCTCGTCGCGGCTTCCGTGTCCTATTCAGCCTCTGTAGATCCTTCAGACACTCCTGTTATTGGAACAGATCAGGCGAAGTATGAAATGCGCGAATACAAGTATTGGCTGGAGCTGGATTATAAAGGAGAAATTCTTGGCGGAGAGTGGGAATCAAAAGACAGGCCGGACTTCTTGTGGATTAAAGAAAAAGACGAGTTTAAAGACTATTGGAGCGGCCTTAACAAGATATACGAGTCAAACTAAAAGCCCAATTGTCACACATAAGTGTCAAAAGCGTTGGGGTCCAGGATGAATTCTCCTGTGGCCTCTTTTTTTCTTAAGTAAGCGATAATTTCGTCCTGCGCCTTGTTGATGGCGCTGGGAGGTTTTTCTTTTTCCAGCTTTTCGAGAAAGTCTTGCCTAATATTAACGGTCAACTCTATAAACAAGTCGTAAATAAGTTCCTTGTTGGAAAGTCTTAAAGCGGTGGCCAGCAGTTCATGGCTCACACTTTGTAAAAATTCAATTTTCATTTGTGTTGTCATATAGCGCAAACGGTCCAAGTAATCGTTGGCGTCTTTGATATTATTGGCAAGTTGTTTGTTGCTGGCCTCAATTTGGTTTAAAACGCGAAATTGCTCTTCTAAATCGAGGCCGCAAAAACGGTCGCGATCAAGGCCTTGAATCCTTTTGGCTTTTTTCTCTATCACCGAATTGATTGATTTATAACTGACAGTGTCGAGCTCGTCGGCGAACTCAAGACCTATTTTGAACAGATCGTCGTTGCCCGCTTTGTCGTAGCGCTTAATATATTTGACTTGCACCTTGAAAGGCTGAGGCAGTTTTTGATCCGTGAGATTGATCAGATAAAGTTTTAGATCCTCGTAAACAAGCTCCTTGGCCTTCTTGTCGAGCACCATGCTCGCTCCTGAAGTTGAAATGTCGACCAAGACGCTTGAGAAGGTGAACTCCGGCTCTTCTTGAGCGCTTTTTGTCACTGATTCAAAGGTTATATTTTTGTGATCTTGGTATTTATAATAGAAGCGTTGAGTCTTCCGTTTTTCGTATATTTGAAGCTCGTTGGGCGGAGTCGCCTCGAAGGAGGAGCCAAATGAGCTGTATTGTTCCTTTTTAAAAATGACGTCCATTTCTTTTATGTGGAAGAAAACCGGCTTTTCCTTGTTGAGAGGGACGGTTTTTTTTAGAGAGGCTTTGCTAATGGAAAATTTAATTTGGTTTTTTAAAAGCTCTGTCAGCTCAACTTGATAGACTTTTCGAGAGCTTCCATATTGTTGCCAAAGAATAAACTCGCAGCGTTTTTCTTTTGCTTCGGCTAATATCTTATGAATTAAAGGCTTTTGAAATGTTCTCCAATATCGCATAAGAGAAGTTTATCAAACAAGCGAGAGAAATCACGCTTTTTCCAAAATATGAGCGCGATATGTGGCGCGACTTTGAGAAATGCCGCGAGAATTACTTCTTTTTGCTCTTGGCTTCTTCAATCTTTTTTTGAATTTTGGCTTTTTTCTTCGCTTGATTCTTCTTTCTCTTCATTTTAAGAGTTGTTTTCTTTCTACCCATTCCCATAATAACCTCCAAAGATCCTTATTTTTAGAGTAAATACCTGGGATTGTAAAGTCTTATGCGCAGAGTTGAGCAAAAAGGGCGGTATTAAGACGCTAAAAGGCTTTGGAAATTGCTTTGAATTTGGGATGCCAATGAATTGAGAGGCTCTTTTTTTATATCGGCGGCCTGTTGGTATATGTCCATGATTGTTTTGTCGTATTGATCGTCGGTCTCTAAGAAAATCTTGTCGAGACTGATTGCTTGAAAAGCCTTTGTTCCTTTGGCGTCCAGGTTAAAAAGGCGGGAGCCGAAAGAGAAGTAACAATTTATGGAGTCCAAGAATTGGTTTGCTGTCTCCATGTTGCCGTTGTAATCATGCAAGATTACGGCCGGTTTGTGGGAAAGTTCTTTTAAAGGGCCGATAATGTCTGAATAGGCCCGGACCGCATGAATCACTAGCCGCCTGATCTTGAATCTTTCCGCGAAGGCCAATTGCTTATTAAAAAGGCGTAGTTGGTTTTCAAGGTTTTTTGGCCGGGAGCGGTCAACTCCAATCTCGCCCAAGGCAAAAAACTTTTGACTTTGCAGATGGCCTTTTAAAGTCTCGAAATAATTTTTTTCGTCCACTTCATCGATATGCCATGGATGCAGTCCGTAGCAAAAAAGGCCATGACCGATGCCAAATCCCGGCGGCATTCTGGCGTCCAAAACTTCGATTTCTCTTATGTTTGGATCGTGAGTCAGGGCGTGGGTGTGGACGTCAATATATTTAAATCCTGGAGTTAACTCTGACATTAACTCCGCTCCGTCAGGTCGTTGACGACTTTGGCCGCCGCGTTCAGACCGAAAACTGCCGTGACCATGACCGAAGATCCAAAGCCGTTTTGGCAGTTAAGATTTTTTATTTCTTCACCGGCGGCGCAGGCAAGAGGCTCTGGAAAAATTTGTTGTTCAGGCGAAAAAATACACGGCACATTGTATCTTTTCTTCTTGTCTCGAGAGAATTTATATTCAGTCTTTAGCTTTTTGCGCGTTTGCGCCAGCAACCTGCAATTAAAACTTCGGTTTAAGTCGGCTTCCTGAACAAGAGCGGGATTTTTTTTGCCCCCCGCGCCGCCGGTCGTGACCAAGGGAATTTTTCTTTTAAGGCATTCGGAAATCAACAAAGCTTTGCTTTTGACGCCGTCAATGGCGTCTATAATATAATCGCAATGGCAGTTTAAAATCTCATCCATCGATCCCGCGCTAAAAAAATCCTCAATGGCGTTTATTTCCGCCCGCGGATTGATGTCAATTAAGCGCTTTTTCATTTCAAGAACTTTCATATTGCCCAGGCTTGAAGTGGAGGCGTGAATTTGACGGTTAATGTTGCTCACACAGATATCGTCCAAGTCCACCAGGCTTAACTTTCCCACGCCGGAGCGGATCACGGCCTCCGCGGCCCATGACCCCACGCCACCCAGGCCAATAATCATGACATGGGAGCGGGCAAGTTTTTTAAGCCCGTTCTCGTTGTAAAGTCGCTCGACGCCTTGAAAGGCGCTTGTATTTTTCATGAAGCTTTAATATCCCATTGTTCGAAGGCTGTAAATTAAGCTCTCCCGCCTTGGCGCAACTTTTCCAAGGCAATCCGAAGGTCGGGAGGAAGGGGACAGTCTAGCTCAAGCTTTTCGCCGTTAAAGGGATGAATAAAAGCCAGCTTATGGGCGTGTAAAAAGATTCTCTGCACTCCATAGCGCTCTCTGTACAAATTGTTAATTCCTCCTTTTCCATACATTCTGTCTCCAATAATATGCATGGCGTTTCTGGCAAAATGGCGCCTGATTTGGTGTTTTCTTCCGGTTTTTATTTCCACTTCCATCAAGGTGGAGCGTTCATACACCTCTAAAGGGGTCGCCAAGGTTAAAGCCTCTTGAAGTTTTTTCTTCTCGTTTTTAAGGGGGAATGAAAAACTTAGGCTTTCTTCTTGGCGCTCTCTTGTCAACGCCAGATAAAGCTTTGTCGTTTCGTTGGAATGCCAATTTCTTTGAAGCTTCGCCGTCGCCTCGGGACTCAGTCCAAAGACCACGATTCCAGAAACAGGACGATCCAACCTGTGAAGCGGGTAGAGTTTGCGTCCTAATTGGTCTCTAAGATCCTTTAGCAAAGATTGGCGCTCGTTGGTTTCTTTCCAATAGGGGTGGACTAAAAGTCCGCTTGGTTTGTTAACCGCGACCACATCATTGTCCTGGTAGAGAATTTCCAGCTTCATATGTTTCCCAAAATAATTTCAAATTTTATGGTGGCGGCCGGGGTCCTGTGAAAATTGTTTTGCCGGGGAAAATTTATTGAAGGCGTGATTTCCCAAAAAAACCACTCCTTATACAAAAGTTGCCGAAAGCCAGTCGCAAGGCTGTAACTTTGAACATTCCAAACAGGGAAGTCTGACGAAAACGCGTAAGCGCCGTAGGAGAGTCCCGTTTTATCGCTGATCTTTTGGAAAAAGACCGGCCCATTTTGGCTGTTTATTATATAGTCCTGATCGCTCCACTTTAAATTGTTAACAAATCGAAACAACCAAGCGTCATTAAGACGATTGTCAAAGTTAAGGTCGGTGTCGGAAGACCACCCTTCATTGTTGATCCAAAGAATGGTTTCCACCGGCCTAAA
>JBBDND010000131.1:0-4608 GCA_040877865.1 Bacteriovoracaceae bacterium
TTTAGTTAGGGAATTATATGGAGGCGTAAAATTAATAACTTGGAAGGGTCAACATATTATAAAGTTTTCTTTAGCCATAATTAAATGGCAAAAACGCAAGTTTTTAGGCCCATTCTAGCTTCACGATCTCCCCATTGGTCAGATTCCAATTTGCCAAACTAGTGCTTAAAAACCCGAAAGATGAAAGAGAATTAACCAGGGCGGTGACCTCTCCCGAGCTTAATTCTGAACCGTCATATTTAAGCAAAACGCCCGCAAGATCAATGGAGTTCGATTGAACGGATAGATGCAGCTGTTGAATATCAATCCCAAACTGGGCAAGTACTCTGCGCACATCTTTAACTCTTTGCGCTTTTGATATATTAGGTTTCAATCGACACCTCCTTTTTAAAGATGGATTTAATTTTAACATGACTTAAAATTCAATGACAAAAAAATTAATGAGGCTGCATACCCATTTGTTGAAGCGGTTCTGTGGGGTAAAACAGCGTAAACCCGGCGAAGATTAAATCGGGAAAGCGTATTTGTTTTTTATTGTTTTCATATATTTCTGGCCATAATTTCCAGGTGCCGTAAACCTTTTTAGAAATTTTAGAGAGAGTGTCCTTTTCTTTTATAAGATATGGCCTCCCTCTTGAAGGCGTGAAGGGATTTATAGGATGTGGCAGCTTAAGCTTTATGCCAGGCGGCAAACTGTCGGGCACTCCTTCCAAAATCTCTTTATTGGCGCCAAGGATTTTTTTCCAAGTTCGGTAGTCTGAGTAGGCCTCAAAACCAATAAGCATTAAAGTTTCCGAGCCTTTGGTTGTGTATACGGAATACTCTTGAGACGCCGTTTCAATTGGCGGAGAAAATTGATATTCTTCTTGCTTATAAAAAGCTTCCTCCCCTAAATCCAGGGAGGGGCCTTGATTTTCCTCTTCTAGTATAGACTCATCCAGTGCAATGGCGGGAGAGCTTTCAAAATTGCTAACCACCCTTTCGTTGTGAGACAAGCAAGAACACAACGAAAGGGCGACTAAGGCGGAAAGAATGTTCTTTTTGGCTTCCATAACAATATTTTACAGAATTTAGTAAAATAAAGTCATGAGGAAGATTTTTCTGCCCATTCTGCTTCTTTTGGGAGTCAAAGCCCTGGCAAAGCCTGCGATTATAACCGGGTATGTTTTTTCCTCTTACGCAAAGCCCCTGAGCGAGTTGTTATTGGAAGACGCCGGACTTCCCCAAAAGATGGTATTTAACCGACAATTTTTAAGAAAAGTTAAAGGCAACAATCCTCATATTAGGGACTTTCAAAACATACAGTCCTATGAGCGGATTTACCTTGAGCTGCCCTATGGAACAAAAATTGCGCGCGCAAAAAAGCCAAGGCCTGCGATCACCACTGGCTTTGTTACGCCCGCTCAAACTAAAAGTCTGCGCTCCATTCTTAAAAATGACGCAAGACTGCCAGAAAAATTGTTAAAGGATCCCAAGTTCTTGGAGTTGACCAAACAAATGAATCCAAAAATACAAGATTTTGCAAAGATTTCCGCTTCAGAAAAAGTTTATCTTGAAATTCCTTACGGAACCAAGCTTGCGAAGGGAACAACTTTTATGGAAGCCCCCAATATAACTGAAATGGAATACCGGCCTGAATAGAGAAAAAAGAAGAAAATGGATTGGACTCTGTCCGCTTTTTACATGGCCTCACAGGGAGCTTTTAATGAATCAATTGACGGCATTGAAGCCCAGTCAAACCAGGACTCTCCCGCCACACTAGGCGCCTCCGGCTTAATTAACCTAAAACAAGAAACTTTTTATTCCGGCAGCTTTTACATTTCTCATTTGGATCCCGCCTTGGTGAACAACGAAACGTCAGTGGAAATTCCCCCAGAATATGGTGCGACTTCTTATATTAATTGGCAAAAAGGCTGGCCGGTGATTCCTTACGGAGGAGTCGACATCGAAAGGTTCTCAACTCTTAATCTGGCGCAGATGGAGGAGGGAGCCGAGGCCTCAACCAGAGAGCATCTTTTTCTGTATGCCACGGCCGGAATATCTAAAACCTTCAGCTTGATGAACAGGACCATATTGTTTAAAGGCAGCGTCAGCCAATCTGTTTGGTCCCAATCCTCCCCAAAAGGTGACGATTCAAAGCTTTATTCGGGAAATAAATACATTCTTTTTCTGGCAACAAAACTGGTGGAGAACTGGTCAGCCAACTTTATGGTAAAGCAACATTTTATGACAGGCCCCTCAGAGTTAAACATCACCCGAGTTGGAGCCGGAGTTGGCTACACTTTTTTTTAATTTTGCGCGGCTTCCAGATTATTTTCCCAAATGAATCTCCTAACCACTTTAGGATCAAGCGTGGATCGGTGTATTTCTTTTATAACGGTTTGTTTTTCGAGGGCCGAGAGTTTTGAAAATTCCTCTCGCTCGCTCCATCCCCAAGACCATTTGTATTTATTTTTAATAGGTGAATAGTGCCCCAGCCTAACCGCGTGGTAAATAGTATTGGCCCACAAGACGCCGGCCTCTTCCTTCACGCACGCTTTCAGTTTTAAGTCGCTGGCAAATTGATCGGCTTTGTCTCCGCCAATCCAATAGCGCAAATCGTGCTCCAGACAACAATGCTGCCAATTTCCATCAATAAACATGGTGCAATAGTCGGTTTCGAAAGGTTCTAGTTCTACGGCTTGAGCCTTAAAACTCGAAACTGACAAAATTGGAAAAAGTAAGATTAACAATAAAACTTTAAACACTTTTATCCGCGATATTGCAAAGCTTTAATCCGATCATCCAAAGAAGGGTGTGTGGAGATTAAAGCGGCAAGTCCGGTTCTTCTATTAGAAATTTTTAAAGTCGCCAGGGATTCTCCTCTTTTATCAACCAATGTTTGACTTTTTAGTCGCTCCAAAGCGGCAATCATTTTTTCACGCCCGGCCAATCTGGCGGCTCCAGAGTCGGCTTTGTATTCGCGGTATCTGGAGAAGAAAGCCACCACAATAGAACCCAAAAGACCAAAGATGATTTCGAAAACCATGATCACCATAATATGGGCGAAAAAGCCAAGACCTTGACCTTCTTCTTCGTCGCCAGAGAGAAAATTGCTAACCGCAAAAGCCGCGATTCTGGCAAAGAACATGACAAAAGCGTTCACCACACCCTGGATCAGCGTCATGGTAACCATGTCGCCGTTTTCAATATGGCTGATTTCGTGGGCCAAAACTCCTTCGATTTCGTCTTGTCGCATGCCTTGAAGAAGTCCAGTGGACACCGCGACCAGCGAGTTTTTCTTGCTTGGGCCGGTGGCAAAAGCGTTTACCTCAGGACTGTTATAAACGCCAACTTCAGGCATTTTTGGCAAATTCGCTTGCTTGGCCAGTTGATGAACAGTGTTCACTAGCCCCGCGAATTCTCCTTGTCCGTCCACAATTTTCACGCCCATAAATTTTTTGGCCATAAACTTGGACATTTTTAGGGAGATAAAGGCTCCCACCATGCCCCAGACGCCGCAAAAGATTAGAAGGGCGGTATGATCAATGCCTTCGGCGGTGTAATACCCACCGATTCCCAGCAAGTTTAGAATAATTGAAACCATCACGATGACGGCAATGTTAGTCAACAAAAACAGACCAATTCGCTTAAACATAAGTTTTCACTCCTTAAAAATAACTGCGCCATAAAGGCTTTTTAATAAAATAATAGCAACTTTGTCCCCGTCAAGATATCAGAATCGGATTTTTAAATTATTATTTATTCGAAGAATATGATCATAAAATTCAATCTTAACGCAAAGCTATACATAAAGGCGTGTGGCACTTTTTGAAATAATTTCATTATTGTCCGCAAATTCCGTCTCTTTTGATAAAAACTCCTCTATGAAATTATCCATACTTATTTATACTCTTTTTATGACCTTTTCCTGCGCTTCCAACGAGTTCACTCTTTTACATTATAATATCCGGGAATTAGACTCCAAAAAAATAGGCGAGCAAGACCTTCAGATCAAAAAAACCGCTCAAATCCTTCGCAACTTTCAATTTGATATTTTCTCTTTAAATGAAATTCAGTACGATCTTCCCGGAGTTCCAAACCGGAATTATTCAAGCAAAGGCGAAAACTTGGACAAGCTTAAAGGGCTTTTAGGCGTGCCGGCCTCTTGGAGCTCCAGTTTTTATCCCGCCAACACCGGCATGAACGCGCAAAAAAACGGCCGGGGAGAATACGAAACCGATCCCGCCGCCCCCGGCGCCAGAGATCTCGCCGACCCGGTGAATTTTGGAACCTTGCCGGGACAGTACTCCACGGGAGCGATTTATAAATTTCCAAAAACAAAAGAGACGGTTTTTAATAAAATCAAGTGGAAAGAATTCAATCCCAATATAGATTTGGATCAATTTGCTCTGCCCTCGGGTGAACCTCTTCCCGAAAACATTGAGCTTTTTGACAAGAACTTTTCCGACATCGAGCTAAACATCAACGGAGAAACGGTTCATCTTGTATTGCTTCACACGGTCCCTTCATTTCATTTTGGCAATCTCAAATCTCCCAACTACGCCCGCAACCGGGACCAACTGAGATTTCTTGAGTGGTACTTGACAGGAAAGACCGACATCAAAC
>JBBDND010000132.1:0-4549 GCA_040877865.1 Bacteriovoracaceae bacterium
AGCCAGCGCTTTTGCGCCGAAAGCTTTTGTTGAACATCCAGAAAACCTGGAAGAATACAAAAACAACTCAATTATTAAAGAATTGGTGGAGTTTATTTCTAAAAGTGAAATAGGCCTTCCGCCTTTCATGTCCTAAGGCGCTGGCCATA
This sequence comes from Bacteriovoracaceae bacterium, assembly GCA_040877865.1. Classification (GTDB taxonomy): domain Bacteria; phylum Bdellovibrionota; class Bacteriovoracia; order Bacteriovoracales; family Bacteriovoracaceae; genus UBA845. The sequence goes on from JBBDND010000132.1 coordinate 150, forward strand.
GGAGAATCTACAGGGAGAACCCATGAAGAAGGTAAAAGTCGCAAGCGTTGGGTACGGACATTTGGGCAGATGGCACGCCCAGAAAGCCGACCAGTTGGAAAACTGCGAACTGGTGGCCATTGTGGAGCCTTATCAGGCCAACAAGGACAAAGCTCAAGAAGCCTTTCCAAAGGTTAAAGTGGTCAACGACATTGAAGAAGTCTTGGATTCAATTGACGCCGCCGTGGTGGCCGCGCCCACTTCCCTTCACCACCAATTGGTTAAATTTCTTTTAGAGAACGGCAAGCATGTCTTTTGTGAAAAACCCTTGTGCTCCACTTTGAAGGAGGCGCAAGAATTAAAAGCTCATTTAAATGACAATTTAGTTTTGCAAGTCGGCCACAGCGAAAGATGCCATCAGGCCTGGGAAATTCTGGCGGATGAATTCGACGCCATAAAAGGGCCGGCCACCTTAAAAATTGAAAGAGTGGCGGCTTTTAAGGGCAGGGCCACAGACGTGGATGTGGTTCAAGATCTTATGATACACGACCTCGACTTGGCTTTGTACCTGCTGAAAAAGAAAGTTAAAAGCGTCAAAGCTTACGGCCATAAAATAAGGACCGGCAAATGGGATCAGGTCAACGCGATTCTAAATTTCGAAGACGGATCGATGGCCATTATAGCTTCCGGCAGAAATCATGTTCATGAAGTAAGAAGCTTAGAAATTACCCATGACGGCGGCTGTCTCTTTGTTGACTTGTTAAGAAACAAAATTTCCGTGGCGAATGATTCTCAATTCGACGACGGCAGCTTCGTCAAAGAGCGCGAGTATGAAAAAAGAGACCATCTTTTGCTGGAGCAAAACCATTTTTACGAATCAATCCTTCAGTCAAAGCCCGCAATGGTTGGGTACGAGGACGGCGTAAACGCAATCAAACTGGTTCAAGCGGTGATTGACAGTTTGGAAACGGGAAAGAGAGTTGAAATTTGATAAAAGTTGCTTGATTCTCGCTGGAGAAAAGTCTGGCGAAGACCACGCTCTGACTTTTTTTGACGAGCTAAAAAAGCTCCAGCCCGACTGCGACTTTTATGGAGTGGGGGGAGACAGGCTTCAAAAAAGAGGCGCTCGTCTGCTTTATCATCTTAAAGATTTTTCCGGCATTGGCATCTCAGAAGTGTTGTCTAAAGTTCCTTTTTATTACAAAGCTCTTGGCAAAATCATGAAGGAAGTGAAAAAACGGGAAACCAAAACCGCCATTTTAATCGACTTTCAAGGTTTCAACTTAAAACTGGCAAAAAAATTGAAAAAGAGGGGAGTTAACGTTTTGTATTATGTGGCTCCCCAGGCCTGGGTATGGAAGGCCTACCGCGCGAAAACCCTGCAAAAAAACGTTCACACTCTGTTTACAATCATTCCTTTTGAAAAAAAATGGTTTGCCGAGCGCGGCGTTTCAAAAACAAGAGGGGTTGTTCACCCTCTGATGATAGAACACGGCGAAAGGTTGAAAAATCAGAAAGAAAAAAAAGCGGCCAACTTCAAGGAAAGAAGGCCAAGAATACTTCTTTTGCCGGGAAGCAGAAGAGCTGAAATTGGCTCTTTGTTGCCGGTTTTTGAAAAGGCGATGAAGCTTTTAAAAGAAGATTTTGATTTCGAAACAGGCGTTGTGAAGGTGGATTCTGTAAATCCGGAAATGTATGAAAGTGATTTAAACATGGCAAAGACATGGGACTCTGAAGACTTGGCGGGAGCTTTTGAATGGGCCGACATGGCCGTGGCCGCTTCGGGAACAGTGACCTTGGCGACCGGACTGTACGGGCTGCCAACTGTTGTCTGTTATAAACTGTCCCTGTTCACTGAATTTGTCGCCGGGCTTTTGATCCATTATGACGGAGCTGTGTCTTTGACCAATATCGCCCACCAAGAAAGGTTGTTTCCAGAGCTTATTCAGCATCGCGCCGACAGATACAATATTGTAAAGGCCTTGAAGGAATGGCTGGCCAACCCCGAGGCTTATGACGCGTTGACCTTAAAGTTAAGCAAGACAAAATTTCTCCTAAGCGGAGATGATTTCTCGGTTCCTGAATACATGTCCCAGGTGATAGAATCTAGCCATGAACGCTAAAATTTTTTCAAACTTGTTTCTAAAACCCGTTTCCACTCTTTGGGAAACGGCGTATCGCGTTCGCAGATCCTTCTATGAATATGGAGTTAAAAAGAAAGAGTATTTCAAAGTTCCCATCATATCCGTTGGCAATGTCACTTTTGGAGGCACCGGGAAAACACCGGTTATTATATGGTTTGCCAATAAGCTTGAAGAGTACAAGCTTACTCCCGTCATTTTGACCAGAGGTTACAAGGGCCAATTGGAGCACAAATCCGGCATTATCAAGGGCGGCCAGCGTTTTAGATCAAATCCCCAAGAATTTGGCGACGAGCCTTTATTAATATCCCAACGATTAAAGAGCGGAGCCGTCATTGTGGGAAAGAAGAGGGCGCAAAATTTAAAAAAGTATTTTCATGAAGTGAATCCCGACGTTGTCCTGCTGGACGACGGATTTCAACATATCCAGCTTTACCGCTCCTACAATATTGTGTTGTTTGACGCTCTTTTGCCGCTGGACCGGTACAAAGTCGCTCCTTTGGGCTACTTGAGAGAAGGTTTGACCTCTCTCAGACACGCGGACGCCATTTTGATCAGCCGGGCGGACCAGGTTGAAGAAGAACAAATTGATCGGCTTTTAGAGCTTCTGCGCCCTTATCAGAGAAGAGACACAATTATTGGAAAGCTAAAGTACGCTTCTACCGGCCTGTTTGATTGTTATTATAATAAACGCATGGAGGTAGAGGAGTTGCGAGGCAGAAAAGTGGTTGCCTTGACCGCTATCGCCTCTCCGGAAGCCTTTTATAAATCTCTCGAAAGCTCGGGAGCGCAAGTTGTTGAAAAAGTTGATTTTCCCGATCACCATTTTTTTTCCGACAAAGAGTTGAACGACATTCTTTTGTCCGCCACTCGATATGAGGCCCTGGTCGTGACCAGTGAAAAAGACATGGTAAAAATTCGCCGCGTTTCTCAAGACAGCCGAATTCTTTATATCAATATTTCCGTGGAATTCCTAAGCGGGGAGGAAGAGCTTTTGTCGGGTATAAAGAAAGTGATCAACCTTGATTATGAATAGAATCTCCTTAAAATAAGAAAGAAACTCTACGAATGCCGTGAGTAAAATATTGAAGGACCTTGAGTGAAATATTTGTCGCCATTTTTCGTCTTTTTGCTTTTAGCCTGTCTGTTTTCATCTTGCTCCACCCAAAGCTGGAAAGATCTCTTTAAAGACGAGAACTCCGAAGAAAGAAATAAAGAGTTAATGGAATCTTTTGGAGCTGAAGAAGAGGTTTTTGAAAAATTTTCGGAAAACAAGTCTGAAAAAGCGGAGAAACCTGAAAAACAAGCGCGGGCGCAAAAAAAGAGCGACAAACGCGAGCCGGTTCCCAAAAAAGCTGAGAAAGATTTGGGCGAGGAACAAGGGGTCAAAGTTGGGCAAAAAAAAGTCGTTGTGAAGCTGACACCGAAAAAGAAAGAAACTCCTAAGCCTAAGCCTAAGCCTAAGCCAAAGCCAAAGTTAAAGAAAAGCTCTATAAAGGAGCTTCCTGAAGATTACCCCGCAAAATTTAAGGCCATCAATAAAAAGGCTCAAAAAGTTTGGGACGTTTACACGCCCAAATTTTATGTCGGCGAAAACATTTTTATGGACATCAATTACATGGGAGTTTCCACGGGAAAAATCGTCCTTAACACTCAAGAAAACACCACGATTGGGGCGACTCCGGTCTATCATGCGCACGCAAGGGTGAAGACCTCCGATTACTACCGCTATTTGTACGAGTTAGACGACAATATTGACTCTTATGTTTCCAAAGGAAGTTTGCTTCCGGTTAAATTTAGCCTCATTCAAAGAGAGTCGGGGCAAGACATCGACGACTTGCAACTGTTTGACTTGGACAAACTGAAAACCTACTCGTTTTACCAAAGAGTTTCCGATGACAAAGTAAAGAAAAAGAAAGAGGAAAAGTTCACGCCTAAATATTTTGCCGACCCTTTGTACGTTCTTTGGTTTTTAAGAGGCTTGCCCATGGACGAAGGCAAGAGCTTTGAAATTCCCATCATGAACAGGGGAAAAGTCATTGTGCTTAAAACCCGTAACGAGGGGCTGGAGACCATAGAAACAGAAATTGGCAAAAAACGGGCCTATCGCGTTTCCGCCACCACCACCTACACCGGGGAAACGCTAAAGAGCGGCGAGATGACTTTTTGGTTCTCGGCGGATGAAAGAAGAATCTTTTTAAAATTTAACGCCAAAATCAAAATAGGCTCCATCAGCGGCGAAATCGACAAGTACGAGCCATGAGAGAAAGAGTCCACGTA
>JBBDND010000133.1:0-4545 GCA_040877865.1 Bacteriovoracaceae bacterium
CTACTTGACTCTTCAGCCTGATTAGGAAGAGAAACAGACCGAGTATTTCGACGAAGTCAGAAACAGAATCAATGTTGTTAGAACGCGATCGAACGAAGAGGTGGCCAAGTTGCATAAAGGTGACGAGCTTCTCCCCGGCGTTATTAAAAAAGTTATTATTTACGTCGCGATTAAAAGGAAACTTCAATCGGGCGACAAAATGGCTGGACGTCACGGCAACAAAGGCGTTATCTCCAGAGTTCTTCCTAAAGAGGACATGCCGTATTTGGCGGATGGAGCGCCTGTTGAAATCGTGCTGAATCCGCTTGGGGTTCCAAGTCGTATGAATATCGGGCAGCTGCTTGAGCTTCATTTAGGTTGGGCCGCCAGAGGATTGGGAGAGAAAATCAACTACATGCTTGAAAAGAGGATGGAAGTCGACAAGTTGAGAGACATGATTTCCAGAATCTATAAAAAGCCTGAAGTGGACGCTTGGTTGAAAAAAGCCAGCGATGAGAGAGTGAAAGAGCTTGCTGAACAATTACAAACCGGAATTCGCTTTTCCACTCCGGCTTTTGACGGCGCTAAAGAAGTTGATATTGAAGAAATGCTCGAGCTGGCGGATCTTGACAAAAGCGCCAAGACGACTTTGTTCGATGGCATATCAGGCGAGGCTTTTTCTGAAGAAGTCACCGTCGGAATCATGTACATGCTCAAACTTCACCACTTGGTTGATGAAAAAATTCACGCCAGATCCACAGGTCCTTATTCTTTGGTCACTCAACAGCCATTGGGCGGCAAGGCCCAATTTGGCGGTCAAAGATTGGGAGAAATGGAAGTTTGGGCTTTGGAGGCTTACGGCGCGGCTTACACTCTTCAAGAGTTTCTAACTGTGAAGTCGGATGATGTTGTGGGTAGAACCAGAATGTATGAGTCCATCGTTAAAGGCGAAAAAGTTCTTGAGCCCGGATTGCCTGAATCTTTCAATGTTCTTGTTAAAGAATTGCAGGCCCTTGCTTTAGATATGAAGCTTGAAGAACCAACTCCGGAAAACTTGGGATAAACAACAAATAATTAAGAGAGGCTAAACTCTATGAAAGACTTACTAAACTTTTTTGATAAACCGAAAGACCCAATCAGCATCCAGGCCGTTTCCATTAGAATGGCGGCTCCCGACACGATTAGGGAATGGTCTTTTGGGGAAGTCAAAAAACCTGAGACTATTAATTACAGAACTTTTAAGCCGGAAAGAGACGGTCTCTTTTGCGCCAAAATATTTGGACCGATCAAAGATTATGAATGTATCTGCGGCAAATACAAAAGAATGAAACATAGGGGCGTCGTCTGTGAAAAGTGCGGCGTTGAAGTGACTCTTTCCAAGGTTCGCCGCGAGCGATGCGGCCATATCGAATTGGCCAGTCCTGTGGCGCATATTTGGTTTTTAAGATCTTTGCCTTCGCGTATTGGAGCTTTGCTTGACATGACTCTGAAAGATCTTGAAAGAGTTCTTTATAACGAAGCTTACATTGTGCTTGAATCCGCCACCGACGGACAGGAAGGCGGTCTGCAAGTGGGCACAATTCTTTCTGAAGGCAAAGCTCACGAGCTCAAAGCGGCTGGAGTTGACTTCAAATCTGGAATGGGCGGAGAAGTTGTTAAAGAGCTTCTTTCCAAGGTCGATATCGACACTTTGAATAAAGATTTAAGAAGAGGCCTCAAAGAGACGACGACCGAGCTTAATAGAGCGAAGATCATTAAAAGACTCAAGGTTGTGGAGTCCCTTATCAAATCTCCAAACAAGTGCGAGTGGTTTATGATGGATGTTATTCCAGTTCTTCCTCCCGACTTAAGGCCTTTAGTTCCACTTGAGGCGGGCAGGTTCGCCACTTCCGACTTAAACGATCTTTATAGAAGAGTTATTAACAGAAACAACCGTCTAAAAAGACTGAAAGAGTTAAACGCTCCTGAAATTATTATTAGAAATGAAAAAAGAATGTTGCAAGAAGCTGTCGACGCTTTGTTTGACAATGGCAGAAGAGGCAAAGTTTTCACAGGAGCGAATAAGCGTCCGTTAAGATCTTTGTCAGACATGCTGAAAGGAAAGCAAGGGCGCTTTCGCCAAAACCTGCTTGGAAAGCGTGTCGATTATTCCGGCCGTTCAGTTATTGTTGTCGGACCAAACTTAAGACTTCACCAATTTGGTCTTCCCAAGGCTATGGGGCTTGAGCTTTTCAAGCCATTTATCTACAACAAGCTGATTGAAAAGGGCCACTGTACCACAATTAAAGTTGCCAAAAGAATGGTTGAGCAGCAAAAACAGGAGGTTTGGGACATCCTTGACGAGGTCGTTACAGAGCATCCCGTTCTTCTGAACAGAGCCCCCACTCTTCACAGGCTTGGTATTCAAGCTTTTGAGCCGGTACTGATCGAAGGCAAAGCAATCAGGCTTCACCCGCTGGTTTGTACCGCTTTCAACGCCGATTTTGACGGGGATCAAATGGCAGTTCACCTTCCATTGTCAACTGAAGCTCAAATTGAGTGTCGTGTGCTTGCAATGTCCACCAACAATATTTTGTCTCCAAAAGATGGAGCGCCAATCATTGTTCCTTCTCAAGACATCGTTCTTGGCATGTACTATATGACCCGAATTCGTCCGTATGCAAGAGGCTATGGCCTGACTTTTTCTTCCAAGGAAGAGGCTCAATTCGCTTACCATACCGGCAAACTGCACCTGCAAGCTCCGGTTAACGTTCGAATAGAAAACAAAATGATTGAGACGACTGTGGGAAGAACTTTTGTGCACGATATTTCTCCCAGCTGCTTAAGCTATGATGACATCAATAAAGTTCTGAACAAGAAAGAGCTTGGCAAATTGTTGGATCTCGCTTATCGCAAAGGGACTGAGAAAGACACAGTTTTGCTTGCCGACGCCATTATGCAAACCGGCTATAACTACGCCACTAAAGCCGGCATATCGATCAACGTCAAGGATATGACTATTCCTGACGAGAAACCCGAAGTTGTTCAAACCGCTCAAGACGAAGTGGATCGTATCACGGCTGAATACAATGAAGGTTCCATCACCAACGGCGAAAGATACAATAAAATCGTTGATGTTTGGGCTCAAACCAATGAAAAACTTTCAAAAATTATGATCGACAACCTCTCCGTCGACACTTTCACCGCTGAAGGCGAATCTGAAGAAAAGAAAGCTCCTTCTTTCAACTCCATCTTTATGATGGCTGACTCTGGGGCCAGGGGATCCACGGCTCAGATTAGACAGCTGGCGGGGATGAGGGGCTTAATGGCCAAGCCGTCAGGAGAAATTATTGAAACGCCAATCACCTCTAACTTTAGAGAAGGTCTTTCCGTTCTTGAATATTTCTCGTCTTCTCACGGAGCAAGAAAAGGTTTGGCTGACACCGCTCTCAAGACGGCCAACTCTGGATATCTCACCAGGCGATTGGTGGATGTCGCCCAAGACGCCATCATTAGAAATGAAGATTGCGACGCGGACGACGGGATTGTTCTGATGTCAATCGTTGAAAATGGTGAAATTTCAGAGCATATTTCAAGCAGAGTTCAAGGAAGATCGGCTCTCGAAGATGTTTTGGCTAAAGACGGATCCGTGCTTTTCCCGAGAAATCATATTTTTTCTGAAAAGGATGTGGACACCATCGAAGACGAGGATATTGACCAAATTTCTGTCAGATCTGTTTTAACCTGCAAGGAAAGGTACGGCTTTTGCGCTCAGTGTTTTGGACGAGATCTCGCGAGAGGCGGAATGGTAAGCGTTGGCGAAGCTGTTGGGATTGTAGCCGCCCAGTCAATCGGGGAACCCGGAACACAGCTTACTATGCGGACTTTCCATGTCGGCGGAACGGCGACCGCGGGAGCCCAAGTCAACAAGACAGAATCTAAAACCGCGGGTTTGATCAATTATGACAATGTCAAAACCGTAAAAAGACCTGATGGCTCTATGATCGTCATGAACAAAATTGGCGAAATTATCATTAAAACAGATCAAGGCGATGAAAAAGAGCGTTATCCGGCGATATACGGCTCGACAATTTTCTTTAAAGACGGCCAAGAAGTGAATATCGGCGACAAAATTCTCGAATGGGATCCGTTTGCCATGCCTCTTCTTGGGGAAGTTAAAGGAAAGATTGTGTTCGAAGACATGGTTGTTGGATCAACCGTGCGAGAAGAGATGGACGCGGTTACCGGTCTTTCGCATAAAGTGGTTATGGAATCCAAGGGCAGAGAAGACGCCAGTAAACAACCTAGAATTGTTATTGCGGACGACAATGGAGAGCCTATTGTTGTGCCAGGAACAAAAAGGCAAGCTGTTTACAGATTGCCAGTCGGCTCCCACATCACTGTAAATGAGGGCGACATGGTTGACGCCGGGACTGTTATTGCAAAGGTCCAGCGCGAATCAACCAAAACAAAAGATATCACCGGTGGTCTTCCGCGAGTCGCCGAGCTTTTTGAGGCCAGAAAACCCGCAAACTCCGCTCAAATTGCGGACATCGCGGGAACTATAGAGTACGGCCCTGAAGTTAG
>JBBDND010000134.1:0-4541 GCA_040877865.1 Bacteriovoracaceae bacterium
AGCGCGTTTGCTGATTTTTCATGCTTGATCCTTTTATCTGCCTCACGGCTGTTAATAAGTATCGAGGTTATCCGGCATTTTGGGCGGGAAGTCAAGAGCGCTTGAGTCCCGACTTTAAGAATTACTCGGAATCTTTTAAGAAATCCAGATCCAAATCCAAATCTTCGGGACTTGGGATATTGAGCTCGCCGGCTTCCAGCGCGGCTTCTTCTTGGGTTTCGCTTTCGTCCTGGATGGCGCTTTCTTCTTCTCCAAAATCTTGATTTCCCATTAAATTATCAAAGGCCGCGTCCAAAGCTTCAGACAGCTCTTTAGCCTCGAAGTTGATTTCCTGGCCGCCCTCGTTTTCGCTTTCAGAGTTTTGAGAGAGCCGCTCTTCTTGCTCTTCTGGCGCTTCAACCAGCGAGGTCATGGCCTCTTCCGCCAGGGAATTGCTCTCTTCCAGACTGGATTCCAGATCAATAATTTCAGCGTCGTCAAAGTCGTCGCTCAAAACCAATTCGGATTTGGGAAGCTCGCTTAAATCGAAAGCTTCGTCCTGTTCTTCATCTTCCGAAAACGACGGAAGATTAAATAGCTCGTCTTTGCTCACATCCACCGGTCTTGGACTCATCATGCTGGTAAGCGCGTCCGACAGCAGCGAGGCTTTGTTTTGTTCAATGATTTGCGCCTGATTGACGTATTCTTCCAACAAGTCAAAAGCCGATTTTTTCACAGCTCCCTCTTCGCTGGAGCGCTTTTTATCCATATCGGCCAAGGACTTGGTAAAGATGGTGCTTGAAGCGATGTCTTTAATGGATTTGCTAAGCTCGTCCAACTCTTCCAGCTCGTCGTAGTCAAATTTCTTCTTTTCCCCGCCGGAAACAATGGATTTAATTTCGTGAATGGAGGCGGTGTCATTGGCGCTTGCCAGCTCGCTCAATTCAGACTCGGAAGGCAGATCGCTTATTTCATTTAAATTAAAGAGCTCTAAAAATTCCGCGGTGGTGCCGTAAAGAGACGGCCTGCCCATTTCATCCGAACGGCCGGCCATTCTTACCAATCTTTTATCCATCAGTTGTCTGACAACATGGGAGCTGTCAACGCCTCTGATGGACTCAACAGCGGTTTTAGATATAGGTTGTTTGTAAGCGATAATGGCCAAGACTTCCAAGGCCGTGGGGCTTAACTGCATGCCGCTTACTTTAAACATGTTTTGAACAAGCTTGGAGTAGGTCGCCTTGGTTCTAAATTGGTAGCCCTGGGCCACTTCCATCAAGCGAATGCCGTGATGCTTGGCCTCGTATTCTTCCTGCAGACGGGAGATGGAATCAAACACCACTCGCAAGGGAAGATCGGGATCAATTTGGTTTTTAATTTTTTGCAGGTTAACGGGTTTGTCGCTCATAAAAATCAAGGTTTCAATGGCGCCGCAAAGTGTGTCGTAATTCAGTCCGGTTCTGGCCTGCCACAACTTGTCTTCCTGTTCTTTCTCGTTGAAAAAATCGAGGTCCAGGCTAAATTCTTCTTTTGTAAAATCCCAAGAGTAATCAATGCTGTTCATATTTCACCTTTGTGACATTTGTGACATTTGTGACGACTTACTGAAGCGTTTCTGTGGGAGCTTTGCCCACGATGTCTTCGTCTTTTATTTCTTCATTTGCGTTTTCGGGCTCAAAACCGTCGGCAGACTCCACGTCTAAAGTCTCCAAGCTGTTGATGACTTCCACATAAATCTCTCCCGTTTCGTTGTTTTGGAAAACGTCCAGTTTTCCCAAACGGGCCAGCTCCAAAAGCGAAATAAAGGTGATCACCACCTCGTCCCGGTCGTTTTGGACGTTGATTAATTTGGCAAGCGTCGTTTTGGCTCCGACTTCCAAACGGTTTTTCAACTCGATCAATTTTTCTTTGATGGAAAGCCTGTCTCTTTTAACAACGGTGTACTTTCTTTTCTCGCGCCTTAAAAAATCAACCATCACCTCGGTTAAAGCGTCTAAAGACATGGGAGTGAGAATGGAATTTTGAATCGCCTTTCTGTCCACCTTGGGTTTGACAAAGATGTCTTCGTCTTTTCGCGGCAGCAACCACAACTTCTCCCCCAATTTTTGGAATTTTTGCAACTCTTCCAGCTTCTGAATCAGCTGGGCCTTGGAGGTGATTTCCAAGTCCTCTTCGTTTATTTTAAGTTTTTCTTCTTCTTCCTGGGTGACGGTTTGCGATTTGATATAGAGCAAAGAAGCGGCCATATAGAGATATTCCCCGGCCACGTCGAAGTTCACGTCTTGCAGTTTTTTTAAATAATCCAAATACTGCGCGGTGATTTGATTCACGTCCAAATCTTTGATGCTGACTTCTTCTCTTTGAATCAAATGCAATAGAAGGCCTAACGGCCCGTCAAATTTGTCCAATTTGACTTGGATGTCGCTTTCAATCATTTTGTGTGTGTCTCTCTTATTATTCTCTCTTAAGCTTCTCTCTAAAGCCTATTTCAACTAAAAATTCGCAAAAAGTAAACTGTGACGCTTTGTCCAATACTGGTAAGCGGCCCCAAGACCGTTCCCAAGGTGGACACTCCCATCATGCTCAGCGCGATAATGCCCAGAAATATCATGGGAGTAAAGCGCGCCACTTCCTCATACCTCCTTAAAGCTTCCCCCTTTAAAAAGGAGGCCACCATTTTAGAGCCGTCTAGCGGCGGCAAGGGAATTAAATTAAAAAATGCCAAGAGGAAATTGATGAATATAGAATATTGAAGCATCTGCAGCGTGACTGCGTAATAAGAAAAAGTTTGTCCCACTTGAGTCGCCACAATGGCGTAGCCAAGCGCGGAAACGGTTCCCAAAATGATATTGGCGCCCGGGCCGGCGAAGCTGACCCAAAACATGGCTTTGCGATGATTTTTAAAATTGCGTCCGTCCACCGGAACAGGCTTGGCCCAACCGATCACGGCCCATCCAAGAACCACTCCTATTAAAGGAAAAATAACCGTTCCCATGGGATCGACATGCGCGGCGGGATTGAACGTCAATCTGCCCTCTCGCTCCGCGGTGGGGTCGCCAAACTTTTTGGCCACAAAACCGTGGGCCCATTCATGAAAGACGATCGCCATCAAAAAGCCAGGCGCCGACTGGGCTATAGTAAAGAGGATTCTTTGTACGTCCATTGCAATTTAATACCAAATTGCGCGTCATGACGCAATCTTTGGCCGAGTTTTTCTCTTTTCTTAGTCCGCCCAATGGCCCATAATAAAAACAATATGATAAAGAAAAAAGTCCAAATTGTTCTGTATTATCGCGACGCCAATAAACAAATTCACTTTTTACTTTTAAGGACCAATAAAAGAAGAAATTCCTTCTGGCAAAATATCACCGGAGGAGTGGAAAACGCGGAAAGCTATCAAGAGGCCGCTTTGCGCGAAAGCGCGGAAGAAACCGGCATTGAAAAATCCAATATCAAAGAGCTGCGAGAAACAAACATGGAGTTTGAGTTTTTTGACCAGTGGCAAAGAGATGTCCGAGAGAAGGTTTTTGCTTTGGAATGCAATGAAATCTTCCCGGTAAAACTGGACCCTCAAGAGCACGAAGATTTCAAATGGGTCTCAAAAGATGAAATTGGCCGCGACAGCGTAAAATATGAAAGCAATTGGCTGGCGCTGCTGTCACAAAAAGAGGCGTTGGAAATTTTATGAAAAGATTTGCGATTTTGCTCTTGTGCTCAAGCGCTTTTGGACAGCTTCAAGACGAACCGCAATTTGACTTTTCAGTGGTCAATAAATTGCGCGAGCGGGAACAAAAAGTCATGGAGCAGATCGTTCACTCCCATGAAAAACAATACAATAAATTTGAACAAGCAGCATTGAAGGTACAGGTCGCCGACATATTGTCTTCGCCCGTTTATCAAGGACATATTCAACAAGGTTCCTATTTGATCAATTTGGCGACCAACGAGCAAGAACTGTTAAGCGAAGACATCTACGTTAAAGTCCACAGTCTCTCAGACGCCGCGGGATTTCACTACCTGCAAAATGAAAAGGGAATCGCCACTCACAAGGCCTTGGCCACCGACATCGCCAATATCGCGCAAGTGACAAAGATGTATGAAGAACCGCTTTATTACCGGCCAGTTACAAAAAGCGAAAATATTTCCTTAACGGACAAAGAGCTGCGTCTTTTTACCGAGTTTAACTTGCACTTGGGACTTACCAGGCCTTTGTTCACCCGGGATTTGACCAATGACCAATCAGAACATGTGGGGCGCGCCATAAGATACGAGGCGCAAACTTACGGGAAATTTAATTTGCCCTACTCCGTCGGCGCCAGTTTGATGTTTGAAAACGCGAACGGCTCCCTAGGCGGCCAAGGCGATAGCTACTCCACTCGAGTCTTGTCTTTTGGTCCGCTAATCAAGTTCGCCCCTTTTGCGCTTTTCGAGCAACCGATCGTTTCCACCGTTGGTTTTCGCTCCTCCATTTTCGCGCAATTGATTGAGAGCAGGGCCCAAGAAACCCTCAATTACAATTTGGCCCAGACCTCGCTGTTTTTAGGCGCCCAAAGAGAATTTGA
>JBBDND010000135.1:0-4477 GCA_040877865.1 Bacteriovoracaceae bacterium
CCTAATCCACTTTCACCCCCCCTATTTAAAAATTTTTATCCACCACGGCGCTTAGGCCCGTCATCTCCAGATCAAAAGCCGCGACTCCCTTGGGAAAGGCCAGCAGAAGTCTTTCCACGTCTTGTGGTTCAATTTTTAGCGCGGTGGTTGGTCTCATAAGTATGGCGCGGTTATAGGTTCTTCCTTGATCCTTGTCAAACTCCCTGTAATTTATAGGCTTTTAGGCCGGCGCAAGTTGACATAAGCAAGGGAAAATTCTAAATCTTCTATACATTTTCTTTTTAAATAACGCAAAGGGTTGAAGCTATGGCCAAAAAATTTGATGTTGTCGTGCTAGGCGCGGGTCCAGGCGGTTATGTCGCCGCAATTAGAGCTAGTCAGCTCGGAAAAAAAGTCGCCATTATCGAAAAGGAACACCTTGGAGGCGTGTGCCTCAATAAAGGATGCATTCCCACTAAAGCGGTATTAAAATCCGCGCACTCCGCTCACGAAATCGCCGATTTTAAAGATCTCGGAATAAACGTCGAGTTAAAAGATCTAGACGGGGCGCAGGCGGTGAAAAGGGCCACAAAAATCTCTAAAAAAATTTCAAGCGGCGTCGGTTATTTGATGAAGAAAAATAAAATCGAAGTTTTTGACGGGGAAGGCATTTTCACCGGCAAAAACTCCATCGAAGTCAAAGGCAAAAAAAGCGAAAAAGTTGAGTTTGAAAAATGCATTATCGCCACCGGCGCCAAATATAGAACTTTTCCGGGGCTCGAGCATGACGGCAAGCGCTTAATTGGGGCCTGGGAGGCCGTCAAAATGGAAGAGCTTCCAAAGTCCATCGGCATTATCGGAGCCGGAGCGATCGGCGTCGAGTTCGCCTACTTTTGGAACGCGTTTGGCGTTGACGTCCATATTTTTGAGTTGCAAAAAAATCTTCTTCCCGTTGAAGACGAAGATTCGTCTAAAGAAGTGGAAAAGGCTTATAAGAAATACGGTGTTAAGATGAGCCTTGGCGTGGAGAAAGTCTCCGCTAAAAACAACGGCAAAGATGTGACCGTCACCGCGACGATTAAAGGGAAAGAAGAAAAGTTCAAGTTCGACAAGGCTTTGATCGCCGTGGGAATGGTCGGGAACTTGGAAGGTTTTGGCCTGGAAAAAGTCGGAGTCAAAACCGAGCGCGGCTTTATCCAGGTGAACGACATGCTTGAAACAAACGTGAAGGGAATTTACGCCATTGGCGATGTCGCGGGACCGCCGCTTTTGGCGCACGCCGCGAGCCATGAAGGTGTGATTGCCGCCGAACATATCGCGGGAAAAAATCCTCACGCCATGGACAAGATGAATGTTCCAGGCTGCACTTACTGCCAGCCTCAGGTGGCAAGTGTTGGGTACACCGAGAGAGCGCTGAAAGAAAAAGGAGTGAAGTACACCGTTGGCAAGCTGCCTTTTAGCGCCAATGGCAAGGCCATTGCGAGCAACGAGACCAGCGGATTTGTCAAAACTCTTTTAGGGGAGCATGGGGAAATGCTTGGAGCGCATATCGTTGGCGTTCACGCCACCGAGCTTATTCATGAATACGCGCTATTTAAAACCATGGAAGGCATTGACGAGGAAATATTTGCCACCGTTCATCCGCACCCCACGCTGGGCGAATGGTTGGCTGAGTCGGTGATGGCGGCCAAGGACAGGGCTCTGAACTTTTAGTCCCGGAGCTTTTTGCGAATTTTTTGGTAAAAGAAGTAAAATTAAAAGAAAAAAAAGAATTAGGAGAAATAATTATGGCGCGTACTGAAGTTGTCATGCCGCAAATGGGCGAGTCGATCACCACTGGAACCATCACCAAGTGGAACAAGCAGCCCGGAGAGAAGATTGAAATAGACGAGATTCTTCTTGAGATTTCCACCGACAAAGTCGAGTCAGAAATCCCTTCGCCTATGGAAGGGGTGGTGGTGGAGCTTCTTTTTGAAGAGGGAGAAACTGTGGATGTCGGGGAGCCGATTGCCTATATCGACGACGATCCAAACGCGAAAGCGGGCGCGGGTTCAAAGAAAGAAAAAGACGAAAGCGAGAAGGCTTCGGAAGAGTCTGTGGAAAAAGAGCCTAAAAATGAAGAGCCTAAGAAGGAAGAGACCGTTAAAGCTTCTGATAAAAAGCCCGAGAAAAAAGACGGCTCCAGAAGATTTTACACTCCGCTTGTAAGAAAACTGGCCGAGGAAAACGAGGTGGATTTAAGCGAACTTGAAGACATCAAAGGCTCCGGCGCCGGCGGCAGAGTCAATCGCGACGACTTTATGAGCTTTCTCGAGCAAAGAAAATCCGGCAAAGGTCCTCAGAAAAAAGGTTCCGCTCCAAGCGCTCCGGCGCCTTCGGTTCCAGCTTATGGCAAGGGCGAGCGGGTGGAAATTGTTCCCATGGACAATATGAGAAAAACCATTGCCCGCAATATGCAGGCGAGCAAGCTAACCAGCCCTCACGTCAATTCAATTGACCAAGTGGACATGACCAATTTGGTAAAATTCAGAGAAGGCTACAAGCATGAGTTTAAAAAGCAAGAAGGCTTCTCTTTAACCTATACCCATTTTGTTTTATACGCCTTGGTTCAGGCCTTAAAAGAGTTCCCAACGGTTAACGCCTCTATTGACGGGGACAATATTGTCTACAAAAAGGACATTAACCTGGGTTGCGCCGTGGCCGTTCCCGGCAGCGGCTTGGTAGTTCCTGTCATTAAAGGCGCGGACAATCTAAATATCACCGGTCTTGCCAGGGCGCTTAACGATTTGGTGATCAAGGCCAGAAACAAAAAGCTGACCATGGACGATTTGAGCGGCGGAACCTACACCTTCACCAATAACGGCTCCTTTGGCGTGTTGGCCGCCACTCCTGTGATTCTTCAACCTCAGGTGGGAATCTTCTGTGTTGGGGCCATTAAAAAGACGCCTGTGGTGACTGACGAGTTGGCCATCGCCATACGCGACATCATGTACTCCACCCACACCTATGATCACCGCTTGATTGACGGGGAAGTGGGCTCCAAATTTTTAAAGCATGTGACCAATACCTTAGAAACCATGGATCCTGAAAGTTTATTTTAATAGCTATTATTAGGTACGTGGCGCTTTTATGATCATAAAAGTACCACGTACCTACGTAATTCCAATGATTTGCCTAGATCTTCCTAAATAAATACCCGAGCTTGCCGATAAAGTTCTGATGAAACTTTTGTCCGCTATTCTTTTATTGTTATTTTCTTCGCAGGCGTCGTCTCAAGGCTTGTCGCAAGGAATGTCTTTAATTGAAAAAAGAGAGCGTTGCTACTCGCTGCTGGTGAATGAATTTCAAGCGGCGATGTCCCAGGACAACGGCCTGATTCAGGCTCAGCTGGCCCTTACCGGCATGAAACTCGCTAAAAGAATCGCGGCTAAAAATTTGAATGAGGCCTCTTCCATCTCAAGCTTGGATCAATACGCGGACAACGTTATCGACTCCGACTTTGTTGAAAGACTAGGCAATGACAGCGCTTCCTTGGACAAAATCGCCTCGATGTATCGCGCTTATCAATCAGAAAATCATCGTCAAATTCTTCCGGGCCAAGAGGTTTTTCAATCCTTGGCGCAAATGGCGGTTGCCGACACGATGAGCGACAATGACGCGTCTGTTTTAATGATGAACTTAAAAGAAATGGAAGGCAATTCAGGAAAGCTTGCCTTTAATGAAAACGACTTTGCCATCGCGTGGTTTGTAAATCAGGCAAGCCGCAACTTCGAAGGAAAAGACAGTCATTATTTGTCTCAAATCGTCTCGGCGGTTTTTGAAAGCCCTGAATTTGAAGATCCAATCGAGCGAGAAAAATTTATGGCGAAAAATATGGCCCGCGCCAAGTTAAAGATAAAAGCGGAGCTGGCAAAACTTAAAGAGAGAGTATTTGAGGCCAATCGCCGCTATTGTCTTTCAGATCACAACGCTTCTTTTAACTCCCAAAACAACTCCATTTTTTTGACTTGCTCAAAACCAGAAGAAGAAGTGGTTAACAGCGCCTTTTTAGAATCCATCCACAATATTTTACAAGGCCCGGAGCGGGCGGCTTTTAGCTCAGAGCTGAGCCTTTTAGACACGCGCAAGCGCGTTTTGAGCAGCAATCAAATTCGCGCGGTTCAGGACCATTTAAATTCCGAGCGCTTTAGCGATAAAGAGAGGATTGTCGAATATTATAAAAGAGGCGTGTATCCCGACGACGGCAAGTGTCAAACTTTCACCGTGGTGGACAAAAAAAATCAAACCACCAGCGTTTATACAATTGACGGCGAGGAGATTTTTACCACCAACTCCATTCAGGCCCAACCTAGAGAGGGAGAAAAAGAGGTGGTGTTTAATCCCGACGGGGAGTTAAGGCGCTTTGAAAACGGCACCTATACAAGAACCACCAGCGCGGGGGTGTTTTACAGCGTCCTCGACATGGATCCCGCCGAGAGAAAAAGAAGAAAATACAACG
>JBBDND010000136.1:0-4459 GCA_040877865.1 Bacteriovoracaceae bacterium
CAAGCTGGCCAAGAATAATGGGAAATGAAAGGACAAACAAGGACTTGATTGTTCTAAAAAGGGGGCTCTTTAACACGATCACTTTTTAATGTCGGTTTTTAATCGTTGCATTTTTCTATCTGCCGATAGAGATAAAGATTGTTCTTTTTTAAATGGCTTTTTACTTCCTTGTAAAGCTTTTGATCTTGATAGAGGCTGCCCACAACGGAACAAAAAAGGGTTTTATTCAATAAGTTGAGAGCGGCGTTTTCGCCGCCGGAAATCGAAGAAATTTTGCCGTTTAAAGAAGCGGCGCTCTGTCCGGCCGCTTTGGCGGCTTTATTTTTCTTATTCCATTCAATAACGTCGTATTTGGTTTCTCTCGGCCAGCCCACAAAGTGCTCTTGATAATAAATGGAAACGGTTTTGCCTTCGTAGTCGTACATTTCTTGAGCCAACGCCTCGTCTTTTATCGAAAAGTCAAAGGTCAACAAATCTCCCGATCCCAAATCCAAAGTTCCTTCCCAGGTTTTAAGAATTTTGCCCTTTTCTGTGACCTTAACCAGATTGCCGGTTCTTTTGCCGGTGGAAACGGGGTAATCCCACAAAACAAACTTCGCCGCAACGGCGAGAGAGAGAAGAACAACGGGGACCATAATTTTATACTTTAAGTTTTTCATTTAATTGCCGGCAACCTTTAAAGAAGAAAATCTGATTAAGGGCGAGAAAAAATCTTTTCCCGAAGACGACAAGATCTCGTCTCCAATTCCCGCCACTTCATTTAACATTTTATAAAAATTTCCGGCAACCGTCACCCCGTTAATCGGCCTGATCCTTTCGCCGTTTTTGCATAAATAACCCGAAGCGCCAAAAGAGAAGTCCCCAGACATGAAATTAAGCCCGGAGTGAAGTCCTTGCATTTGATAAACTTCAAAATACTCTCCCTCTTTTAAAGCTTTGTCGCTTTTCTTGCCGGGCTGAATGACGGTGGTGGTGCCCCCCACGCCTAGCGCCGATTTGGCGGATCTGGCGGCGCGACAAGTGTTTTCAATCCCAAAATACTTTGAGGTGGCCGAATTGTGCAAAAGATTTTTAAACACGCCATTCTCCACAAGTGTGACGTCTTTTCGCACATATCCTTCCGAATCAAAAGGGCTTTTAAAAAAACTTTTTTCATACATGGGACTGTCGACAATCGTCAACTCTTCAGTGGCCAGTGTCTTTCCCAGTTTGTCTATCAATGGGTGGCTTTTTTCCTGCGCCTTTTTGGCGGAAAAAACGCCTCGAAAAGCCCCGAAGAGACTTTGAAACTCGTCGGAGGAAAAGATCACGTCATAAGAGCCGGTTTTAAGCGGCTCGGCTTTAAGCCAGTTTATAGAGTGCTGAAAGCTTTCTTCCACGCACTTGCGCCAATCCAATTGGTTGAAATGTTTTCCGATGGTTCCATGGTAATACATGGAGCTTTTGTCGCCTTCTTTAACAAGAGACGAGGTGTAGGCGCTCACATAATGTTCAAAGTCGTAACAGAAAGCGCCCAAGGAGTTTAAATAATAACCTTCCACGCTCGCCTCGGAAAGGCCGTTATAGGGAACGCCTTTAACCCTTTCGTCCTTGCTTTTGACTTCGGATTCAAGTTTCAAACAAGTGGCGATTTTCTCTTCGGTTGAGATGTCCTCTTGAGCGGCCTGCTCAACCTCGCCCATGTGAACCAGATCGTCTTCGATATAATTGTCAATCGTTTCAAACTCGTTTTCTTCTCCAAAGCTTGAATTTTCAACCGCCTTTTTGGCCGTGTCGCTTAAAGCCTCGTCGTCAAAAGCCTCGGTGTAGGAGATTCCCACTTTATTGTTTTTTATCACTCTTATGCCGGCGATTTTTGAGCCGGAAACTTTATAAGTGTCGATATCGCCCTCTTGGGCGCTCATGGACAAAGACTTTCCGCTTGAAAAGACGACATCGGCTCCGTCGGCTCCGGCCTTCTTGGCCCGATCCAGAAGTTTTTCCATCAGTTCTCTATTTTCTAAATTCATTATCCGTTACCTCCAACTAAAATTTCATCCACTTTTACCGCTGGTTGCCCCACGGTAACAGGGACGGCTCCGCTGACAGAGCCGCACATGCCGGCCGAATACTCCAACTTGTCGCCGACCATGGAAATTTTTTTCATGACGTCTTCGCCTCTTCCGATCAAGGTGGCTCCCTTTACCGGCTTTTCTATCTTGCCGTTCTTAACCAAATAACCTTCTTCCACGGCAAAGTTAAACTCGCCGGTGCCGGGATTTACCGATCCGCCTCCCATGGACTTGGCGTAAATTCCGTCATCCATCGAAGCGATCAGCTCTTCCAGCTTGTGGGGGCCGGCTTCAATAAATGTGTTTCGCATTCTCGAGGCGGGAGCGTATTTATACGACTGTCTTCTGGCCGAACCGGTTCTTTTATGTCCGGTTTTCAGCTCTCCCATTCTGTCGCTTAAAAAATTAAGCAATCGTCCATTTTTTATCAATTGAGTTTTTTGAGTGGGCATCCCCTCGTCGTCAATGGAAAGGCTTCCCCATAAGTTGTCTATGGTGCCGTCGTCCACCGCGCTAAGGGCCTCATGGGCGATAAATTCTTCTTTTTTGTCCCAAAAAACCGACGCTTTCTTTTGCACGGAAGTCGTCTCCAACAAGTGGCCGCAGGCCTCATGAAAAATAACCCCTCCAAATCCGTTGTCTATGACCACCGGTTTATTGCCCGCGGGACAGGGATCGGCGTATAAAATAGTGTGGGTCTTTTTTCCCAGGTACTCCGCGATCCATTTTAGATCCAACTCCTCAATAAAGGAGTATCCTCCTCTGGCGCCTGGGTTCCAAGAGCCGCTGGTTTGCAATTGCCCGTCGCGGGCCACCGCCGAAGAAGCGAGCCTGCAATAAGGCCTGGTTTCGCTGGCGTAAAGTCCGTCAGTGTCAAAAATTTCCACTTCCTGAACATACTGGTTCAAAGAAATATTGACCTGCGCGATATGTTTTCCTTGTTCCCTTACCAGAGAATCCAGTTGTTTTAATTTGGCGACTTTTTGATCCAAAGGCGCGCTTTGGTCTTCAAAAGAGCCGATAAAAGGATAATCAGACGACTGAAATCCCTCCAACTTCTTTTTGGAAGGCTCTCCCTTGTATTGGGCGGCCAAAGTCCTAGTCAATTCCAAGAGCTCGTTTTTTTGAGGGGAATTGGTGTATCCATAGAGATATTTTTTTCCGTAAAACAAGCGCACGCCAACGCCAAAATCCGTGCCGGATTGGATGTCTTTAACCTTTGAGCTGTTAAAGGTTAAATTTTGGATATTTTTTCTTTCAACAAAGATGTCGGCAAAGTCCGCTCCCTGGGCCAGCGCTTCGTGCAACACGTCCGCGGCAATATTTTTATCAAGCACCTTGAACTCCTTTTCATTATGATCTAATAGTATAACGAACCCTAAGCTTGCTGCATAGACGGCATTTAAGAGAGAGAATTGGTATGAAATATAAAAGAATAGGCATTATGTGCGGCTCTAGCGAGGCCTGTCCCCAGCATTTCTTAGACATGGCGTTTAGTTTAGGAGAGGCGCTCGGAAGCTTGGGACATGAAATTATTTATGGAGGCGGAGCAAAAGGCCTCATGCGAAAAGTCGCCGACGGCGCTTTGGCCAAAGGCGCCAGAGTGGACGGCTACATGCCCGAATTTATGGTTAACGTTGAGTGGCAACACAATAAGTTGACCCATTTGCATATGACCAAAAACATGGCGGAGCGAAAAACCATGATGCGGGAAAATAGCGACGCCACTCTTTTTCTTCCCGGGGGCTGCGGCACCATGGAAGAGTTTTTTGAATGGATGACTTGCAAAAGACTTGGCATGTACACCGGCCCATTGGTTATAGTGAATTATCAAGGTTATTACGACCCTCTCATTGCCCTGCTTGAAAATATGCAAAAAGAAAAATTTCACGGCAAGGCCCACGACGACATGTGGTCGGTGGCCAATAGCTTGGAAGATCTTTCCCAAGTGTTGGAAGACGCTCCCGCTTGGAGCGCCGACGCCATAAAAATGGCCGCCGTGCAAAAGCAAAAACCTTGAAAAATTACATGACTCCCGCTTGTCATCAAAAGCTGGTAAACGAGCACAATCATTTACGAAACAAAGAGCGTCCGGAAATCACCAAAGTGATTCAGTGGGCGGCGGGCAACGGCGACCGCTCGGAAAACGCGGATTATATCTATGGCAAAAAGCGATTGCGGGAAATTGACTCCCGTTTAAGATTTTTGGCAAAAAGATTAAAAGACGCCGTGGTGGTGGATCCCGTCACAATTTCCGGAGAACATGTTAAATTTGGCGCCACTGTCGAGGTTTTGGAAAATGAAAAGCTTTCAAAAACCTATTTTATTGTCGGCCAAGACGAGATCGATCCGCAATTAAACAAAGTAAGCTGGAAAAGCCCCATTGGCAGGGCATTGCTTGGAAAGGA
>JBBDND010000137.1:0-4423 GCA_040877865.1 Bacteriovoracaceae bacterium
AATTCCAAGCTCCGCCCTTCTTTCGGGCAGGGTGAAAAAAGAGCCGTTGTCCAAAGCTTTGAAAAATGTTGTGACGGAAAGTTTTATTAGGTCCCACTTGGAAAATGAGCTCTATGAAGACGATTACTCCTCCAGCTTTAATCCCATGGTTTTCTTTGAGTTGATTTGTGGAAAGCAAGGGATATGGCTTTATGAAGAGTGCGGACTTTTAAATTATTTGAATCGTCAATTCCCTTGGACTTATCGATTGAAAGAGAAAAGCTCTTCAGACTTCCAGAATGACTATAAACAACCATTTCATTTTTTTCTGGGCTCGCAAATGGAAGGGAAGGACTTTAGCCAGTTGTTAAAACTCTTTATGAACGGATGTAAAATCTTTCTCGACCTGTCCGAGTTAGAGGAGGAATTGGAGAGAAAGTTAAATCTCTTTACAGTGGAAAACGATCTTAAAGTGGAAAAAATCAATTATCTTTCCCCCATCTCTAAAATTCAATTGGGAGAAGGAGCGATAGTCACTTACCGTTCGGATAAATTGACCGACTTGCCAGTCATTAAGAAAATAAATTTCTGGGACACGCTTGCCAATTATTTAAAAATAAAACATCTGTCGGTGCAAACAGACGATCAAGTCTTTTTTGTTTGGAATTCCCGGGCTTCGAACGCGTATGAGTTGGATTATGAAGAAATCAGGCGGGTCAGCTTGTACAATACAACCAGTTATAAAAAAAAGGCCCATATCGTTTCAGCTAAAAACTTCGCCTTTCTTAAAACAGTTGATCAAAAAAACGTAGAAATAAAATCCACTCCGATTGGAGTTGACATCCAGATGCTTCCCGGAGGCTCGGTGTCGCTGGATTTTGGATTTTTCGAGTAGTTTATGAAAAACAACCTAAGTTTGAATCTTTTATATCGAATGCTAAACGAGGGAGAGGACGACTCTTTGGTGGAGGTTATCAAGTTTTTTTCCGAGGCCGGTCCCGTTCACTCAAAAACTTTGGACGATATTTATCAAAAGTACCGGTTTCACAATGGCAGGGGCCTGCTTTTTAAAACTCTTGAGGAGATGGGCCAGTTCGCGTTGGAGATCACCCAAGAAACGGCCTCCCGGGAAGTTTTTATACTCTCAAACATCGATTACAATATTGGTTTGGACACTTGTAACGATATTCGCAACTTTAGAGAAATTTTTAGACGATACGGCAACATTATTGAAAATCCCGACCAAACCCGCAAAAAGAACAATATTTTCAATAAAATTTTCAATTAACTTGGCGGCTGGGGCCTTTAAGTTTTCTAAATTGCCGAATTTACGTGCAGATATCGTAAAAGTATCACGAACCTTCTACCGCGCCGGTTGTCATTTATAGCAAAAAGTTTTAAAAGCCCTTATGAATAAATTGTCCTTTTTTGACTTAACGCTTGAAGATCTTTCAAACGCATTGGAAGCCGCCGGACAGAAGCGTTTTGCCGCCGCTCAATTATTTGATTGGATTTATAACAAGCAAGTTTTCAATATGGAGAATTGGAGCAATGTCTCCAAGAGCTGCAAGGCTTTTTTGAAAGAAACGTACTCCTTTGAACTTCCCAAAATTATCTTTCACGCCGAATCGCAAGACGGCACGAGAAAGTTTTTGGTTCAGTTTCACGACAAGAGCTCGGTGGAAACGGTTGTTATCCCCGCTAAAAACAGGCTGACTCAATGCCTATCTTCCCAAGTCGGCTGCGCTATCGGTTGCACCTTTTGTCACACCGGCACTCAAGGTTTTAAAAGGCATTTAAGCCCGGGAGAAATCACCGGACAATTTTTGGCCGTGAGTTTGTGGTTAAAAGAGAACGCGCACGAAGAGGAAAAGCAAACTAATATCGTGTATATGGGACAGGGAGAGCCGCTTCACAATTATGAAAATGTTAGAAAAGCCACGGTTAATTTTTTGGAGCAGAAGGGCTTTGGGTTAGGCCAACGCAGGATCACCCTGTCAACCTCCGGGCTTGTTCCAAAAATCAAAAAGCTGCATGAATTTCCTCCGGTGAACATCGCCATTTCGTTGCATTCGGCAAAAAACGACACAAGAACCGAATTGATGCCAATAAACAAGGCCTATGATTTAGAGAGGTTGTTTGAGGCCATCAGGGAAATTCCCCTCAAGGCTCATAGACGAATCACTTATGAATACCTTTTGATAGCGGATGTAAACGACCAAAAGTCCGACATTGAAGCCTTAAGCAAGTTGCTTAACAAGAAAGAGTCAAAAATCAACCTTATCCCTTTTAACGAATATCCAGGCAGCAATTATAAAAGGCCTTCAAACGAGCAAATCTTTTGGTTTATGGATCAAATGATTAAAAAAGGTTTTACCTGCACCATTAGGGCCACCAAAGGCGAAGATATCTTGGCGGCTTGCGGCCAGTTAAAAACTGAATACGAAAAGTTGAATCTCTGGGACAACAGCGTGGAAATTAAAAAGGTTCAAAACGCCGCCGGCGTCTAGTCCTTTGTCTCTATCTCTTTAATAAGTTTTAAGACCTGAGACTCGGACAGATTCTCCACCTTGTATCCCTTGGGAGTGGTCACCTGAAAAATCGACCCGTTTGCCACTTGTTTTTGCTCAACAAAAGCGGGAGGCAATTCTTCCTCCTCTTCTTGCTTGGCTTCTTCTAGCGAACGTTCCTCAATTTTATCGCTTAAATCTAAAACTTTATCGGAAGCGGGGTTAAGCTTGGGCTCTGCTGGTGAAGTGTCAATGTCAAATAAAGAAGCGTGAACATGGCTTTCTTCTTCTTCTTCTTCTTCAAATTCTTCCTCTTCAAAAACATAGTCCATGTAATCGTTGAGCGCCAAAGCGGCTCCTTTTCCAGGGTCGCTAAATCTTGGAAAAAGTCTTTTGGAAGTGTTACCTCTGACGACACCTAAAATGTCCCGGCAAAAAGCGTAAGACACGCCGTCAACGCTTTTGATTAAGTTCCTTGAGAGGCTGAGATAAAGGGCCACATTGATTCCGATGGCCATGGCGTATATGGAGAAAAGCGTGGTTTCCTGTTGCTGCATAAATGTGGCGACAACTCTGTTCCCGTCAAGCAGGGACAGCCCCGCGCCGACAATTTGCTCGTAAAGGTCTTGAGTGAAGGTAAAAATTAAAGTATTGGTGACCAGGCAAACGATCATGACAAGCAAGGTGTATTGCATTAGAAAAACCTTGTCCATGACAGGCCTTTTCATTTTTACAAGACTTTTGGGCACTTCAAGTTGTCTGTCTTCCAGGTCGTTTTTTAAAATGAAAAGATAGTCAAACAACAGCTTGGCTCCCTGAAACACGCTTTTGCTTTGATTGATTTTATCAACTTCAAATTCAAGCTCCGGATCGTCAGCGGCCTCTTGGCAAAATTCTTCAATCTTTTGGAAAGGGCGCAGAGCTAAGTAGGAAACAAAAAGTCCAAACAGAAAAATGGCGGCCGTCATAAAGCCAAAGTATAAAAAATAATCGCTGACATTCAAGAGAACGGTGTCAATAAACACTTCTTTAAAAACGTCTCCAGAAGCAAAACCATTTGCGACAAAAAAATTGTGGTTCATTTCGAGGACGGTCCATAGCGAGTAAAAGACAAAGGCAAAAGAAAGGACGGGCACCGCGGTTAATTTAAACGCCGTCAAGATAAAGAATCGGGAATCCTGTGATTTGAACAGTCCCTCTCTCGCTGAAAACTTCTCTAAAAAATTTTTCATAAGCGCCACACCTTTAATACTTCCAGTATCTCACACCGTTATTGTTTAACTCTTCAAAGGATTTGCCCTTGCTGGAAGGAATCCGATCGGCTTCTTCCGATTCAGAGTCTTTGTCCGCGGTGTCGCCGGTTTCCGCTTGCGGTTTTTCTTGTTGACCGGCCAAAGACCTTTGAGTTTCTTGATAGTTTTCGTCGTACTTTTGAGAAAGCACTCCGTCTATGTTGGCCTTTTTAACCATTGCCGCGGCGCCAAAGCTAAAGGAAAGCAAAAATGTAAGAAGAATGATTATTTTCATAAAAACCTCGAGCGTAAAGAACGCTTATATACGTTTCTCTTTTGTATTATCGGACACAAAAGGAAATTCTTTAGAAGGCCCTTGATTTTAGGTGGTTGCGGCGTAAAATTAAAACCAATTTTCACGTGACGGACTAAAACAATTAAGTAAGAATAATACTAATTATAAGTTGAGCTTTTAAAGCGCTTACCAACCAAGGATATGAAATTAGCTATAAAGTCCTGAAATTACTGTCGCTTTTAATCCTTTTAACCTCTGCCTCCAACGTCGCGGCAAAGGAAAATATCCAAGCATATTTTAATCAGTTGGAGTCAAGCTCCTACACTGATCCCTACCGGGGAATTTCCAGGCAAGGGCAAGACTTGGAACAGCTCATTGTTTCCCAGATTATGCGGGCAAAAGAAAGC